>NZ_NOXZ01000048.1:0-237907 GCF_002258225.1 Rhodococcus sp. RS1C4
GCGGACAGCCTTGAGCCAATGGAACGTCAGGGCGACGACGAGTATCCATCCGAGGACGAGGCCGATTCCGGGGCCGCTGCCGACGGAGTCGGCGGGCAGGGTCTGACGAGACCAGATGGACAGCATGCCGAAGACCGATGCCACTCCGGATCCGGCCAGTGCGATCCAGGCGAGGGCCCAGATTCGGGTGACGAGTGCGAGGACTGACATGACCACGGCGAACACGAGCACGAGCCAGACGTAGATCCGCGAGGGCAGTGCGATGGCGTCGGCGACGGCGGCGTCGTTTCCGGACAGTACGTCGAATCCGTTGACGGCGCCGGTGTGGGGCAGGGCCAGCGACAGCAACAGAAGCATCACCAGCGAGGCGACGACGACGGCGCGCACACCCGGGTCGATCTCCGAGTCGATCTGCTTTTCGGCTCGGTCGTAGTCCGGGGCCCGGTAGTCGTCGGTTGCGTGCTCGGGGTTCTTGTCGGCGTCGGTCATAGTGCGCATCCTGTCGTGGCGGGCAGCGGGGCGGGGGCGCCGATGGACGGCAACCCCAATCCGACGCCGATGGGTGCCGTCTTCGGCACGGTTCCTCGTTCGTAGGCATCGCCCGCGGCGGTCCGGCGGTGCGATGCGACGCCTGCGTCGGCGATGAGGTGATAGGGCGCGGCTGCGGTGATGGTGGTCGTCACCACGTCGCCCGGGCGGATTGCGGCGAGCTGTTCGGCTTCGCCGCTGAAGTGCACCAACCGTCCGTCCCGTGCCCGGCCGCTCTTGCGGTGGGTGGCTGCGTTCTTGCGGCCTTCACCGGTCGCGACCAGGATCTCCACGCCGGTGCCGATCAGCGCACGGTTCTCGCCGAGGACAATCTCCTCCTGCAGTGCGATCAGGCGGTTGTATCGCTCCTGCACCACTTCTTTGGGAATCTGCCCGTCCATGTCCGCGGCCGGTGTGCCCGGCCTCTTGGAGTACTGGAAGGTGTAGGCGTTGGCGAACTTCGCCCGGCGCATGACCTCGAGTGTCTGTTCGAAGTCCTCTTCGGTCTCGCCCGGAAATCCGACGATGATGTCGGTGGTGATCGCGGCGTGAGGCATCGCTGCACGCACCTTGTCGATGATTCCCAGGAACTTGCTCTGGCGGTAGGACCGGCGCATCGACTTGAGGATCCGGTCGGATCCGGACTGCAGCGGCATGTGCAGTGTGGGGCAGATATTGGACGTCGACGCCATCGCCTCGATGACGTCGTCCGTGAACTCGGCCGGATGAGGTGATGTGAACCGGACACGCTCCAGCCCGTCGATGGCTCCGCAGGCTTTCAGCAGAGCGGCGAACGCTCCGCGATCACGGGCCAGAGCCGGATCGGCGAACGACGCGCCGTACGCGTTGACGTTCTGACCGAGCAGTGTGACTTCGAGGACGCCCTGGTCGACGAGAGCCTGGACTTCGGCGAGAATGTCCCCCGGCCGTCGATCGATTTCCTTGCCACGCAGCGCGGGCACGATGCAGAAAGTGCAGGTGTTGTTGCAGCCCACGGAGATCGAGACCCATCCCGCGTACGGGGACTCACGCTTCGCCGGAAGGGTCGACGGGAACGCCTCGAGCGATTCCAGAATCTCGACCTGGGCTTCGTCGTTGTGTCGTGCGCGTTCGAGGAGGACGGGGAGGGATCCGATGTTGTGGGTGCCGAACACCACGTCCACCCAGGGAGCTTTCTTGACGACCGTGTCGCGATCCTTCTGAGCGAGGCATCCGCCGACGGCGATCTGCATCCGAGGGTTGCGCCCCTTGGCGGGCCGAAGCATTCCCAGGTTGCCGTAGAGCTTGTTGTCCGCGTTCTCGCGAACTGCGCACGTGTTGAAGACCACCAGGTCTGCGTCGGTCCCCGAGTCGGCCGGCACGTAGCCCGCCTCTTCGAGGAGTCCGGCGAGTCGCTCCGAGTCGTGCACGTTCATCTGGCAACCGTGCGTTCGTACCTCGTAGCTCCGAGCCTCGGACCGTGTAGCTTCTTCGTTCAACATCGACACACACCAGACTAACAGCGCCGTACCTCGTGCTCTGCGACGCCGGCGCGCATCGGGCCATGTCACACGTCACTCGGCACCTGGGGCGATACCGACCATCAGTAAAGTTTCCATTACATAATCCGAATCAGCGGGTGAAAACCGGTGAAGACGAGCAAACTACGAATAGGGTTCTGCTCTATGACGCACGCCACCGACGCGCCGGCTTCCGGTGCTCTTGCCGATCGACCCCCCATGATCTCTCTGAAATCGGTAGACAAGCATTTCGGTGATCTGCACGTTCTCAAGAACATCGATCTCGAGGTTCCCGCCGGACAGGTCGTCATCGTTCTCGGACCGTCCGGTTCCGGAAAGTCGACCCTGTGCCGAACGATCAACCGCCTCGAGCCCATCGACTCGGGGACCATCGAGGTCGACGGGTCCGTACTTCCCGCCGAGGGGAAGGCTCTTGCTGCCCTGCGCGCCGACGTGGGAATGGTGTTCCAGTCCTTCAATCTGTTCGCGCACAAGACGATTCTCGAGAACGTCATGCTCGCCCCGCAGAAGGTCCGCAAGCTCAAGAAGGACGAGGTACGCAAGTCCGCTCAGGCGCTTCTCGAGCGTGTCGGAATTGCCAATCAGGCCGACAAGTATCCCGCTCAACTCTCGGGCGGACAGCAGCAGCGTGTGGCCATTGCACGGTCGCTCGCAATGAACCCCAAGGTGATGCTGTTCGACGAGCCGACCTCCGCGCTCGACCCCGAGATGGTCAACGAGGTTCTCGACGTGATGACGTCCCTGGCCAAGGAAGGCATGACGATGCTCGTCGTCACGCACGAGATGGGCTTCGCCCGCAAAGCAGGTGACCGCGTCATCTTCATGGCCGACGGCGCCGTCGTCGAGGACACCGATCCCGAGACGTTCTTCACCGCCCCCGAATCCGAACGTGCCAAGGACTTCCTCGGCAAAATCCTCGGCCACTGACTCCGCTCGAAACACTGACTCCGTTAGAAACACTGACTCCGCTCGAAAACATCTTGACTCGAAACGCTCTCTCTGCTGGAACATTTCGCAGTACCAACCTCTGGAGGAACACAGTCGTGAAAATCAATCGCACACTCCGCGTCGCAGCAGGAATCGCAGCGCTCGCTGTCGTGGCCACCGCATGTGGTGGCAACGAAGAGCGCAGTGTGTCGTCGAGCGCGGAGGACGGCAACCTCATCGTCGGCATCAAGTACGACCAGCCGGGTCTCGGCCTGCGCAACCCCGACGGCACTTTCAGCGGCTTCGACGTCGAGGTCGCCAAGTACGTTGCCGGTCAGCTCGGTGTGTCCGAGGAGAACATCGAGTTCAAGGAAGCCCCGTCCGCTCAGCGCGAGACGCTGATCCAGAACGGCGAGGTCGACTACGTCGTCGCCACGTATTCGATCACCGATACTCGCAAGGAGAAGGTCGGTTTCGCCGGACCGTACTTCGTTGCAGGACAGTCACTGCTCGTCACGGACGCCAACACCGACATCACCGGTCCGGCATCGCTCGAGGGCAAGCGTCTGTGCTCGGTGTCCGGATCCACCCCCGCACAGAACATCGCCGACGAGTACCCCGGCGTTCAGCTGCAGAACTACGACACCTACTCCGCGTGCGTCGAGGGTCTGCGCAACGGTGCGATCGATGCCGTCACCACCGACGACATCATCCTCGCCGGTTACGCCGCCCAGTACCCGGGTGAGTTGAAGGTCGTCGGCGAGCCGTTCACGACGGAGAACTACGGCATCGGCTTGGCCAAGGACGACACCGAAGGCCGTAATCAGATCAACGACGCCATCGAAGAGATGATCTCGAGCGGCGCATGGGAGCAGGCGTTCAACGACACCGTCGGTGCGTCGGGGTACACGCTTCCGGCCGCGCCCACCGTCGACCGCTACTGACGCACCACCTACCTGCGGGGGCATCCGATCGTTCGGGTGCACCCGCAGGTGAGTCCGCTCCAGCCGATTGGACACCCCTGCCTTGAACCTATTGAGCAAGTACGGCGATCAACTCGTCGACGCGTTCATCATGACGATCAAACTGACGGTTCTGTCCGCGATCGGCGCCTTGATCCTCGGCACGATCATCGCCGCGATGCGCGTGTCTCCGATTCCTATCGCGCGTGCCATCGCGACCGGTTACGTCACCGTCTTCCGCAACACTCCTTTGACGCTGATCATCCTGTTCACGTCGTTCGGTCTGTACCAGACCATGGGCGTCGCCCTGGCTCCGCAGGATTCGCCGACGTTTCTCGTGGACAACAACTTCCGCCTGGCTGTGCTCGGTTTGAGCATCTACACTGCGTCGTTCGTCGCGGAGTCGCTCCGGTCCGGTATCAACACCGTCCCGGTCGGACAAGCCGAAGCCGGCCGTTCCCTCGGCATGACCTTCACCCAGAACATCACGATCATCGTGCTACCCCAGGCATTTCGTGCGGTGATCGGCCCGCTGGGCAGCGTGTTGATCGCGTTGACCAAGAACACCACCATCGCGTCGGTCATCGGTGTCGCAGAGGCGTCGTTGTTGATGAAGACGATGATCGAGAACGAGGCCGCCATCTTCGTCGTCGGTGGAATCTTCGCCCTCGGGTTCGTCGTCCTGACGCTCCCGACCGGACTGCTGTTCGGCTACCTCAGCAAGCGATTGGCGGTGAAGTGATGAGTGACGCCGTAGCCGTTCTCTACGATGTTCCCGGCCCCAAGGCCAAACTCCGGTACCGAATTCTGTCCGGTGTCGTCCTACTGGTCTCGCTGGGCATCGCCTACCTGATCTATCTCGCGCTCGATTCCAAAGGTCAGCTCACCGCGGACAAGTGGGACCCGTTCCTCGAATCCACCACGTGGACGACCTACCTGTTACCGGGCATCCAAGGGACGCTCGTAGCCGCAGCGCTGTCGATCGTGTTGGCGCTGATTCTCGGTGCGGTTCTCGGCATCGGGCGGCTCTCCGATCACCGCTCGGTACGCGTGATCAGCGGCGTCATCGTCGAGTTGTTCCGCGCCGTTCCCGTGCTGATCCTGATGATCTTTCTGTATGCGGTCTACGCCGAGTACGAAGTCTTCAAGGTCAAGTACCTGGCACTGGCCGCCGTGGTCACGGGCCTGACCCTCTACAACGGATCCGTCATCGCGGAAATCGTTCGTGCAGGCGTCAACTCGCTGCCGAAGGGTCAAACCGAAGCGGCGTCCGCCCTCGGCATGCGCAAGGGCCAGGTCATGAGTTTGATTCTGCTGCCGCAGGCCGTCACCGCGATGCTGCCCGCGATCATCTCCCAGATGGTCGTGGCATTGAAGGACTCGGCTCTCGGCTACCTGATCGGATACGTCGAGGTCGTCCGTGCCGGCCAGCAGGTCGGTGCGTTCTACGGCAACTACCTACCGTCGCTGATCATCGTCGCGATCATCATGATCGTGATCAACTCCTTGCTGACGAAGCTCGCGACCGTGGTCGAGGGTCGGATGCGACAGAAGAAGCGTAAGACCGGCGGTACCGTCGTACCGGCGGCCGACTTCGGCGGAGGACCCGCAGGCGCCGCCTGACCTCGCGTCGATCGGATACAAGACGAGGCCCGCAACACCATCGGTGTTGCGGGCCTCGTGTGTTCGACGGGATGCGCTGGTCACGGGTGGACGATCACCCGAGATCATCACCGTCGAAGTCTTCGGTTTCGGCTCCCAGACGGTCGAGCTGTTCCTTCACGACCGCAAATGCCATTCCCTGCGAGTAGCCGCGACGCGCAAGCATTCCAACGAGTCTGCGCACCACCTTGTCTCGCTCGGACCGCGCATCGGGACTCCCCGGCTCCGGGAGAGACATGGTCCGACACTTCTTCCGTACCAGTTCACTGGCGCGCTCGCGCTCGTCTTCGACATCGATCTGATCGAGTGCGATGCGAGCGAGGTCGTCGCTGACGCCCTTGGTGCGCAGTTCCCGACTCAGGACGTGTTTGCCTTTGCCGGAATACGTGTGCCGGGAATGCACCCACTGCTCCGCGAACGCTGCATCGTCGACCAATTTTGCTGTGGTCAGCCTGTCCAGCACTGCCGTTGCGACAGCGGGGGTGAATCCCTTCTTCGCCAAACGCGTTTCGAGTTCATGTCTGCTGCGTGCTCGGTCGGTCAGCAGCCGAAGGCAGACATCCTGCGCCTGCGCTTCGGTGCCACCACCTTCGCCTGAATCCACCGACAACTACCCAGACTTAGAACTCGACGGGCGCGGCTTCGTCGGTGGCCGTGACGTCGGCCCCGATCTGCAGCTTCTCCATGATCTTCTTCTCGATTTCGTCGCGGATGTCCGGGTTCTCGAGCATGAACTTACGAGCATTTTCCTTGCCCTGCCCGAGCTGATCGCCGTCGTAGGTGAACCAGGAGCCCGACTTGCGAATGAACCCGTGCTCGACGCCCATGTCGATGAGCGAGCCTTCACGGCTGATGCCCTTGCCGTACAGAATGTCGAACTCTGCCTGCTTGAACGGAGGCGCAACCTTGTTCTTCACGATCTTCACACGTGTGCGGTTGCCGACTGCGTCGGTGCCGTCCTTCAACGTCTCGATACGGCGAACATCGAGGCGAACGGACGAGTAGAACTTGAGTGCCTTACCGCCGGTGGTTGTCTCCGGGGAACCGAACATGACGCCGATCTTCTCGCGCAACTGGTTGATGAAGATGGCCGTGGTGCCGGAATTGCTGAGCGCACCGGTCATCTTTCGCAGCGCCTGGCTCATGAGGCGAGCCTGGAGACCGACGTGACTGTCTCCCATTTCGCCTTCGATCTCGGCGCGCGGCACGAGCGCAGCGACCGAGTCGATGACCAGAATGTCGAGCGCACCCGAGCGGATCAGCATGTCCGCGATTTCGAGCGCCTGCTCACCGGTGTCCGGCTGCGAGACCAACAGTGCGTCGGTGTCGACGCCCAGTTTCTGTGCGTAGTCCGGGTCCAGCGCGTGCTCGGCGTCGATGAACGCGGCGATACCGCCGTTGCGCTGCGCGTTGGCAACTGCGTGCAGTGCAACGGTGGTCTTACCCGAGGACTCCGGGCCGTAGATCTCGACGACTCGGCCACGCGGCAGTCCACCGATACCGAGCGCTACGTCCAGGGCGATCGACCCGGTGGGAATGACGGCGATCGGCTGACGAACCTCGTCACCGAGCCGCATCACCGATCCCTTGCCGAAGTTCTTGTCGATCTGCGCTAGTGCGAGATCGAGCGCTTTGTCGCGATCGTATGCAGGCATCGTGATCTCCTTGAGTGGTCTGTATCCGTGTGGTCTGTATCGGTGCGGTCTGTCAGCGTGGTTCGTAGTTCAGCGTGTTGTCGGTAACCGTAGAGCCACCCACCGACACGTTCGATCCAGCCGCACTCGACGAGCCCAACCGAATGACACCCAGCATAGGCGAACACGTGTTCGATTGCGTCATCCGACACGCGGAAAGGCCGAGAATTGTCACCAGCGACTACGCGGCACGTCGAACTCCTTGCACAAAGCGCGCCAGACCTCACGCGGATCGACCCCGGCCTCTATCGCCTCGGCGCCGGTGAGCCCGTCGATTCCGGTGATGACGTGATCGACCAGGATCGAGTCACCCCGAATCTGGCCGAACTCCTCGACGAGCAGTTCACGGAATTCAGTCAATCGCACCGCACAACCGTACCGAAACCGTGTCAGGCGAGAGCAGCGCGGCACACCTCGACCGCATCGTCGACGTCGTGCGCGCCTGCCGCAGCGTCAGCAGCAGCGCGGGCGTAGGACGGGCCCTCCAACACTGCCCGCACGGCGGATCCGATCGACTCCGGGGTCGGCGGACGAACCACGATGGCGCTTCCCTGACGCTCGGCGCGGTTGGCCAGCTCCCATTGATCCCCGCCGCCCGGGACCGCGACCACCGGAACACCGTGGATCAGAGCCTTCGACAGGAGACCGTGCCCACTACCGCACACCACGACGTCGGCTGCGCGCAACAGCGCGTCCTGACGCCCGAGACCAGCTACGGCCCACGTCGGCAACGACGACGGAGGGTCGTCGAGTATCGACGCCACCACGCGAGTACCGCTGCCCTGCATTCCTTCCAACGTCATCTCGAGCATTCCCACCGCTCCGGTGAACGCCGTCGACGGCGCCACCATCACGACCGGACCGTCGCCGGGCGGAGGTTCGAGAACCTCGTTGGTCGGCTCCCAGTGCAAAGGGCCCACGACATGCGCCTCCGACGGCCAATCCGGCCTCGGGACTTCGAGAGCGGGGATCGTGGCGATCAGTCTGGCCTTTGGCCCCGGATCCTCCGCGGGAAGTCCGATACCGACCCGAGCCGCACTGCGCTGCGCTCGGCCTTGTGCGATCGACCGTCCGGTCGCGGCGCGCATCATCCGATCGCGAAGCCTACCGCGGAATCCGACGCCACACGCGAGACCACTTCCGATGGGCGGCAACCCTTTCGACGGCGAGTACAGCGGGTGAGGTGAGAGCTCCACCCAGGGAACACCGAGTTTCTCGGCCGCCATACCGCCTCCGGCAGTCAGTATGTCGGAGACGACGAGATCGGCCGATACAGACCGAAGATCCGGAAGAAACTCCGTCGCGACGAATGCGGCGCGCGAGTGAATTCGCTGGCCCGCGTCCATGTCGTCGTCCTCGGGCCGCGGAGCGAGACCCTCGAGCAACCGGGTGTCCACTCCGGCTGCCCGCGCACCGTCGATCCACCTGGAACCGGTGAACAACACCGGCTCGTCCCCCGCCTCGACGAACTTCAGGCACAGAGCTATCGCAGGAAAAGCATGGCCTGGGTCGGGGCCTGCCACTACCGCTACGCGCACGGGTTCAGCGTGCCACAGATGTTCACCGACGCGTGTGCAGGAACTTCTCGAGCGCTCGCTCCGCGGAGTCCACGGCTCGCGCCCGATCGACGTCCACCAGCCCGATCCTCGTGCGTCGGTCGAGGAGATCGCCCACGGACCGAGCACCCTCGTACTGCACCGAGAAGGCCAACTCCGCCTCACAGATGTCGATCCCCTCCGCTACCGGTGCCCACCCACCAGGCATCCGGTCCGCGAGCGCTCGAACGAGCATGGCGTCGGCACCGAACCGCCGGACCACGGACACCGGGGCGTCGATGGCATCGAGGGTCTGCTGCGTCGCGGCCCCCACGAGCGGAATCGATGCCGTGCGCGAAGGTCCGAGCGTCTCACCGAGAGCCGTCGCCACCACGTCGACGGCCTGCTCGGCCATCAACCGGTACGTCGTCAGCTTGCCGCCGACCACACCGACGGGTCCGGCACCGTCGTCGAGCACGGCGTGCCGACGGGACAGGTCGGCCGAAGCGCCGTCACCCGAGGCCAGCAGCGGACGCAGCCCGGCGAAGGATCCGATGACGTCGGCGCGCGTCGGCGCCGGGTCGACGACGGTGCCGAGAACTGCGAGCAGGAAGTCCACCTCCGTGTCCGAGGCGACGGGGACATCCGGTACCGGGCCCGAGGTCGCCTCGTCGGTCAATCCGACGTACACGCGGCCGAGCGGCGCTGGAAGTGCGAACACGAAGCGGTTGCGCTCACCGGGTATCGGGATGGTGAGCGAACAGTTCAGCCCGCCGAACGTCGAATCGTCGAAGACCAGGTGCGTCCCGCGGCTGGGACGCAGGGTGATTCGGGAGTCGATCTCACCAGCCCACACCCCTGCGGAGTTGACGACGATCCGCGCCCTGATGCGAGTACTCTCTCCGGACTCGGTATCGGTGATCCGAGCCGACGTTCGGTCCACGTCGGATGCGCCGAGTCCGGTCAGGACGGAGGCCCCGTACGACGCGGCTGTACGCGCAACGGCCACGACGAGTCGGGCGTCGTCGACCAACTGCCCGTCCCAGGATCGTGCGCCGCCGCGCAGTCCGCGACGCCGAACAGTGGGCGCGGCGTCGACCACGCTGCCTGCTCCGATCAGATCTGCGCGTGGCAGCAACGCCGCGGGCGTCCCGGCGGCCGCTCTGAGTGCATCTCCTGCGGCCTGCCCAGCCCTGATCACGACGGCATCGACCCGAGAGACCGACTCGTGCAACGGAATGATCGTCGGGAGGCGCCGAACCAGATGCGGCGCTGTACGGGTCATCAGGATCCCGCGCTCCACCGCACTCTCGTGGGCGATCCCGACGTGGCCCGACGCTAGATACCGCAGGCCGCCGTGGACCAGTTTGGAACTCCACCGGCTCGTCCCGAACGCCAGATCGTGCTTCTCGACGAGAGCAACGCTCAGCCCGCGCGACGCCGCGTCGAGTGCAACGCCTGCACCGGTGACGCCGCCACCCACGACCAGAACGTCGACAACATGACCGTCCCAGAGCTTTTCGAGATCGTGTTCACGTCGAGCGCCGTTCAGCGCCGAACTGCCGGAGGGGGCCGAACTGCCGGAGGGTCTCACGGACCAGCCGGGCTGAGGTACGCGTCGACGGCGTAGGAGACTTCCGCGATCAACTCGTCACCGGGAATGCGCTGCGCGACCATGTTCGCCGATTGAACTGCGGACTGGACCATGAGAAGAACGACGGTCGCCAGATGAATCGTGTTTCCTGGGCGGATCGACGAGTCCCGTTGCCCTGCAGCCACGACGGGTGCGAGCGCGTCGATGATCAGCGACTGACTGGTGCCGAGCCGGTGGAGGATGTAGGTGGACAGGATGTCCGAGTCGGACTCGATGATCTTGACGAACAGCGGATGTGAACGCACCTTGTCCGCCACATCGCGTGCGGCGGAGGACACCTGTGGTCGGACAGGAGCGTCGAGATCGAACGACGGCATGACCGAACCGATCTCACGCGTCAGCAACGACGACACGACGGCCCGTGTGTCCGCCCAGCGCCGGTAGACCGTCGGCCGACTGACCCCGGCACGTCGAGCGATCTCGGCGAGAGTGGTGCGCCGGACACCGTGTTCGAGGATGCAGGAGCGCGCCGCGTCGAGCACCTGATCTTCGACGGAGGACGAATCCTTCACGGCAGACGAGCCTGCAACGGACTGGTCACTCACTGTCGGCACCTCGCTCGGTGGCCTCGAGAACTGATAACCGAGACCGGGTTACAAATATGCAAGCTGTGTAACACTATAGATCATGCAGGAACATCCCCCGGTGGAGCTGCCCGGCGCGTCGCCCTCGACGATGGTCTGGGATGCGTGGGGAACCGCTGAGAACAAGCGCGTTCTGCCGTCCGAGGTTCGAGACCTGCTGCAGTCCGCGCTGGGAATCTCCCCCGCACCGGATCGGCCCGAGCGGGAGGTTGCTCCGGTGCGGCTGACTCGGTCGCGCCTGACCGACGACCGACGCCGCGGTTTCGAGGACATCGTCGGTGCCGCATACATTTCCACCGACGACGATGTTCGACTTCGGTATCTCGGCGGCAAGAGCACGACCGATCTGCTGGCCCGGCGCCGCGGCGGGGTGCAGCACGCCCCGGACGCAGTCCTCTTCCCCGCGGATACGCAGCAGGTGGAATCCCTCCTCCGGTACTGCAGCGACTTCGCGATCGCCGTCGTTCCGTTCGGCGGTGGCACCAGCGTCGTCGGCGGAGTCGACCCGGTCCGCGAATGGTTCGACACCGTCGTCACGGTCAGCACACGTCGACTCGACGCACTGACCCATCTCGACGTCGAATCTCGCACCGCAACGTTGCTGGCGGGAGTCACCGGCCCGGAAGCCGAGGAGATGCTCGGCCGTCACGGCCTGACCCTCGGTCATTTCCCGCAGTCGTTCGCCTTCGCCAGCATCGGAGGATTCGCCGCGACGCGGTCGTCGGGCCAGTCGTCCTCGGGATACGGTCGTTTCGACGACATGGTCGAGGCGATGACCGTCGTCACCCCCGTCGGCACGACCGTCTGCGGACGAGCGCCTGCGTCGGCGGCGGGACCGGACCTGCGGCAGATCTTCCTCGGTTCCGAGGGCACTCTGGGAATCGTGACGTCGGTGACCGTACGAGTGCGGCCGATCCCTCGGTACACCGAGTATCGGTGCTGGCATTTTCCGGACTTCGCCTCCGGTCTCGAGGCACTGCGGAAGCTGTCGGTGGCACCGGGCAGACCGACGGTCGTGAGGCTGTCCGACGAAGCCGAATCCGCCATCGACGCCGCGCTGGCGGGACGGGCCGGGCAGGACGCAGAGCAGGGCGGGTGCACCGCCGTGGCGACGTTCGACTGCCCCGACGGCACAGCCGCCGCGATCGACGCTGCCGCGGCCGCAGACGTGGTGGTGATCGCCGCCGGCGGACGTGTGACGGACCCCGAGGGTGCCAGGCGATGGGAAGCGAAACGTTTCGATTCGCCCTATCTGCGTGACGCGCTGCTCGACGCGGGCGCTCTGGCCGAGACTCTCGAGACAGCGACGAGCTGGTCGAATCTGAGCGCGGTTCGCGCCCGGGTCACCACCGCTCTCGTCGAGGCGCTCACCGGGCTCGGCACTCCTCCGATCGTGATGTGTCATGTGTCGCACGTGTACGCCACCGGTGCGTCGCTGTACGTCACGGTGGTCTGCGCGGCAGCACCCGATGCGACGGCTCAGTGGACTACGGCGAAGCGTGCAGCGACGGCAGCCATCGTCGACAGTGGAGCGACCGTCACACACCATCACGCCGTGGGCCGCGACCACCGATCATGGATGCCCGACGAGATCGGACCTGTCGGGTCTGCTGTCCTTCGAGCAGTGAAGGTCGCCGTCGATCCCGCGGGAATTCTGAATCCTGGCAAACTGATTCCGTGACTGTCACGGTTCTGACGAACCCCACTGCAGGCCGTGGGCGCGGAGTCCGCGTGTCCACCGCCGTCGTTGCACGATTACGCGAGCGAGGCGTCGACGTCGTCACCATCGAGGGCAGAACTCCGGGCGAAGCACTCGATCAGGCCAAAAGAGCGGTCCGCACCGGGACCGACTGTCTCGTGGCCGTCGGGGGCGACGGACTGGTCAACCTCGCTCTGCAAGCAGTCGCCACGACCACGACCCCGCTGGCTGTCGCCCCTGCCGGGACGGGCAACGACTTCGCTCGCCTCGTCGGAGTCCCGCTGGACGACCCGGTGGCGGCGGCGGACATCGTCATCGACGATCGACGCCGATCGCTCGACCTCGGGCGGGTGGGCAACAGATGGTTCGCGACCGTCCTGTCGAGCGGATTCGACAGTCTGGTCACCGAACGCGCCAACGGGATGAAGTGGCCGTCCGGCCCGTCGAAGTACAACATCGCAATGCTGTTGGAATTGAGCCGGTTTCGGACCATCAGGTACTCGGTCGAGCTCGACGGACACTCGTCGGACATCGATGCGACGCTGGTGACGGTCGGTAACGGCCCGTCCTACGGGGGCGGTATGGCGATCTGTCCCGGCGCCGTCGCCGACGACGGACTGTTCGACGTGACCATCGTCAGAGCCTCCAGCCGCAGTCGGTTGGTCCGCCTCTCCCCCACGTTGTACAAGGGCACGCACGTCGACCTTCCCGATGTCGAGACCCACCGCGCGGCCCGGGTCCGCCTCAGCGCTCCCGGGATGGTCGCGTACGCCGACGGGGAGAGGTTCACTCCGTTGCCGGTGCAGATCGACTCGATCCCCGGAGCCGTCACCGCCCTCGTGGGAACTACAGCTTGGTCAGATCGCGCTGATCGCCCGCGGTGATCGCCTTGACCAACCAGTAGATGCCGAACACGATTGCCGCTGCCACCGCCACCCAGAACAAGCCCTTGATCACCGTGCCGAGAACGGCGAACGCGAGCCAGACCAGGACGATGATGCCGAGAACTTTCCAGAACATGTGATTCCCTTTCCTTGGTGTGCTTCCGATCCTGGCATGCCGTGGACGCGAAAACACCACTCCAGCAGGGAGTTCAGGGAAAGATGGGGGAATACCCTTAAGTCTCGGAACGCGCACCCGAGGGCGCGGAAGCCTCAGGAGTGCCGGCCTCTGATCGCTGCCAGTTCTGCGAGCGCGCTGGCCCACCCCTCGAGACGATCGGTGGCAGACAACAACTCGGCTTTGCGTAGTTCCACCGCACTGCCGGGCAGGCCGCCCGGGCTCGTCAGACGTGCGGCTGCGGCGACGAGGTCCTCGAATTGGTCGACGCCCTTGTCCAACTCGACTGCGGCCGACGAAATGGTGGGCGACAGGTGCGAGGCAGCTCGGGCGCTTCCCTCCGCCGCACGTTCCAACGACGAGATGTCCGCAGCCATGTCGCGCAGCGTACGGGCGGCGGCGTCGGCGACGTCCGTGATGTCGGATACCTCTGCCGAGTCGACGAACTCGGACCGAGTGAGGATCCCCACCAGCTCGTACAAGCTGTTCTGAGCGCCCACGAGCCTGCGCACGGGTTCGTAGGACGCGGACGACTTGGGCGGCAGCGTCGCTCTGCCAGGACGCGCTGCTGGAAGGGGCTGCGCGCGTAGACGCCGGTAACGACCGAACGCCAACACCGCCGGGACGGCGAGGACGGCCGCGCCACCTCCGCCGGCGAGCAATGTCCACTCGGGAGCCGAGGCAACGGCCAGACCCGCGGTCGACGCGGCGGACACACCGGACGCGCTACCCAACCACGTGCCCCGTCGACGAGCTCGCTTGATCCGTCGGAGATGTTTCTGCCGGGGATCGTTCCATCGACCGACCGCGTCGACGGCGGACTCGACGGACCGTCGAGCCGTGTCGGTGGCTGCACGCACCATCGACACGGACTCGGACACGGGCATGGCCGACCACTTTCGTGACCGGCCATGCTGTTCGTTCGTCACGAGCTACTGGTTCTGTGCCGGGGGCTCGGGGGTGGCGTTCGGAGCCTTCTGGATCGACGGCTTGGGCGCCGCTGCGGAATTGCCGGAAGGAAGGGAATCCCCCGCCATGGATGCGCGGATCTGCTCCAGACGGCTGTGTCCGGCCATCTGCACCGACGCCTGCTGGACCTCTATCATCCGACCGGACACGGAGTTCTGTGCAAGCTCGGCGGAACCGAGTGCATCTGCGTAGCGACGCTCGATCTTGTCGCGGACCGCATCGAGGCTGGGGGTGTTGCCCGGCGCCGACAGCGTGCTGTCCATGGAGCGCAGCGATTCGCTGACCTTCTCCTGCATCTTGGCCTGTTCGAGCTGGCTGAGAAGCTTGGTGCGCTCGGCGACCTTGGCTTGCAGCGCCATCGCGTTCTGCTCGACGGCCTTCTTGGCCTGCGACGCTGCCTGCAGCGACTGATCGTGCAGGACCTTGAGGTCCTCGACGCCCTGCTCGGCCGTGACGAGCTGTGCGGCGAACGCTTCGGCGGCGTTGGTGTACTGCGTTGCCTTGTCCACGTCACCGGCTGCCGCGGCCTGATCTGCCAACGTGACAGCCTGACGGGCGTTCGCGTTCAGCTTCTCGACCTCGTCGAGCTGACGGCTCAGCTTCATCTCCAGCTGACGCTGGTTGCCGATCACCGAAGCAGCCTGCTGGGACAGCGCCTGGTGCTGCCGCTGCGCGTCCTCGATGGCCTGCTGAATCTGAACCTTGGGGTCGGCCTTCTCGTCGATCTTGGAATTGAAGAGGGCCATCATGTACTTCCAGGCCTTGACGAAAGGATTAGCCATGGGTTGATCCTGCCTCCATATCGAGCGCCGGGTTCGCGCATAGGGGGTCAGCTGAGGTGTACAGCGACCGTCGAAGAACTGCCAGTGACACGAGAATACTGGTCTGGTCGGTTTGTCGTGAGTGTCGATTCCACCCTAGCGGTACCAAGCCTCATGTCTGCCGATCAGGCAGCGGCAAGAGCACGCGCGGGCGCAGGAATGACAACGCGAGTGTCGTCGGCAATCCGAGGCGACGCGGCGTCCACGCCTGCTGCCGCATCCACCCCCACGGCAGCATCCGCATCGGCGGCACGGGCTGCAAGCGTCGATTCCGACAGCGACTCGCTGACGTCGCTCATGACGTCGGCGAGGGGGACGGCCAACGCGTCGCAGATCGCGTTGAGCAGTTCACTCGACGCTTCCTTGCGGCCGCGTTCGACCTCGGAGAGGTAACCGAGGCTCACCCGTGCGGTGTTGGAGACCTCGCGCAGGGTCCGGCTTTGCGCAACGCGAGTGCGCCGCAGACTGTCGCCGAGTGCTTCACGCAATAGCAGCGCCATCTCGCTCCTCCTCGTTCTTCGTCATCTGTGATTCTTGTTCATCTGTACGTACGGGGCGTTCATCTTCAGCTACAACGAAGGACCGTGCTCGATTGGTTCCCGACCCTATACGGCCGTGTTCTCGATTACCCGTCGAAGCACCGACGACACACCTTTTCGGACCGTATTTCGAGCGAGGGCTACGTCAGCCCGGCTCAGGGGGTCGGTCACGAGGTGACGCCTCGCCTGAGCCTGATTGCCTGGACGATGTAGTCGAGGCCCGTGTACACGGTGAGCACGACGGCGGCGCCCATCAGTGTCACCGACACGAAGCGCACGTCATCCGGGAGAGGGAACAGATAGAACCCGATCGCGAAGCTCTGCACCAGGGTCTTGATCTTGCCTCCCCGCCCCGCCGGTATCACGCCGTGACGGATCACGATGAACCGGACGAGCGTGATCCCGATTTCGCGGGCCGCGATCACGATGGTCACCCACCAGGGCAGGTCTCCCAGAATCGAGAGGCCGACGAGGGCCGCGCCGATGAGGGCCTTGTCCGCGATGGGATCAGCCATCTTGCCGAAATCGGTCACCAGTCCGTACTTGCGCGCCAGCTGGCCGTCGATTCGATCGGTGATGGCAGCCACGGCGAACACGACGGTTGCCGCGATTCGCCACGTCGTGTCGTGACCGTCGCCGGCGAACAGCACGACGAGGAACACGGGGACGAGCGCGATGCGGAGAACAGTGAGGACGTTGGCGATGTTGAGGATCGGGACGACCTCGGTACTGCCGGTCGCAGAATTGCCGTGCGGCAACTGCGGCGTCGGTGGTACGCGTTCGGTCATGCCGTACCGATCCGTCGAAGTGCGTGCTGTCGAAGTGCGTGCTGTCGGAGTACGTGTCGGCACAGGTGTCCCGGTAGTGCGACGGCGAGTTCGGAGACGGACACACCAGAAGAATATCTGCTCACCTGTTGGCTACTGTTCACCACATGACTTCTGCGCCGAACCGGGCGAGTCGAGACGATCTCGACACCTCCTCGGACCCAGCCTCGAACACCGCACAGTCTTCCCACGGAGGCGACGATCTGGTGATTCGACGAGCACGGACGTCCGACATCCCGGAGGTCAAACGGCTGATCGACATCTACGCGGGCAAGATTCTCCTCGAGAAGAACCTGGTGACCCTGTACGAGGCGGTCCAGGAATTCTGGGTCGCGGAACGCGCGGGCACGGTCATCGGCTGCGGCGCGTTGCACGTGTTGTGGGCCGATCTCGGCGAAGTACGCACAGTCGCGGTCGACCCGTCGGCCAAGGGACACGGTGCGGGCCACCTGATCGTCGACAAGCTCGTGCAGGTCGCCCGCGAACTGTCGTTGCAGCGTCTGTTCGTCCTGACCTTCGAGATCGACTTCTTCGCCCGGCACGGGTTCGTCGAGATCGACGGCACGCCGGTCACCGCGGAGGTGTACGCCGAGATGTGCAGGTCCTACGACACCGGTGTCGCGGAGTTCCTCGACCTCAGCTATGTGAAGCCCAACACACTGGGCAACACCAGGATGCTGCTGTCTCTCTGACAGGATTTCATCGTCCCGCAGTTCGAAGACGAAGGAATCTCACATGGCACTGTTCGCCGTCCACTACACCTATTCGCCCAGCACCACCGACGGCCGCGACACCCACCGCGCGACGCATCGTGCGTGGCTCGCCGATCTGCTCGAGCAGAACGTGCTGGTGTCGTCCGGTCCGTACGTCGACGGTAGCGGCGCGCTCATCATCGTGGAGGGAACCGACACCGCGTCGGTGGCCACGCTGTTCGAGCAGGATCCGTTCGCCGTGGAGAACCTCGTGGAGACGTCCACGATCGTCGAGTGGAAGCCGGTCATGGGCGCCCTGTCCTGACACTGCGTCAGGACCCGCACGCTCCGCGTGCTCGGCACCCGGTGACGCGCCGTCAGTCCTCTGCCGGTGCGTCGTCCGGGTCGCCGCCCCTGATCGACCACAGCAAGCCGTCGAGCTCGTCGGGCTTGATCAACACCTCGCGGGCCTTGGAGCCTTCGCTCGGCCCGACGACGCCACGATTCTCCATGAGGTCCATCAACCGTCCCGCTTTGGCGAATCCGACGCGGAGCTTGCGCTGCAGCATCGATGTCGACCCGAACTGGCTGGTGACCACCAGCTCGACTGCCTGCAGCAACACGTCGAGATCGTCGCCGATATCCGGGTCGACGTCCTTCTTGTCCGACGCCTTGGCCGCGGTGACCGTCTCGTTGTACTCGGGCTCCGCCTGGTTCTTGGCGAAGTCGACGACGGCCGAGATCTCCTCGTCGGTGATGAACGCTCCCTGCAGCCGGGTCGGCTTGCCGGCACCCATGGGCAGGAACAACGCGTCGCCCATGCCGATGAGCTTTTCCGCACCCGCCTGATCGAGGATGACCCGCGAGTCGGTCAACGACGACGTCGCGAACGCCAGACGTGACGGCACGTTGGTCTTGATCAGACCCGTCACGACGTCCACCGACGGCCTCTGCGTGGCCAGCACCAGGTGGATGCCGGCAGCACGCGCCTTCTGGGTGATGCGGACGATCGCGTCCTCCACATCGCGGGGCGCCGTCATCATCAGGTCGGCCAGTTCGTCGACGATCGCGAGGATGTACGGGTACGGGCGGTACACCCGCTCGCTTCCCAGCGGTGCGGTGATCTCGCCCGAACGCACCTTCTTGTTGAAGTCGTCGACGTGGCGCACCTTGTTGACCTGCATGTCCTGGTAGCGCTGTTCCATTTCCTCGACCAACCACGCCAAGGCTGCCGCGGCCTTCTTGGGTTGCGTGATGATCGGGGTGATGAGGTGCGGAATGCCCTCGTACGGCGTCAACTCGACCATCTTCGGGTCGATCAGAATCATCCGAACCTCGTCGGGCGTGGCTCGCGCCAGCAACGACACGAGCATCGAGTTCACGAAGCTCGACTTACCGGAACCCGTCGAACCCGCGACCAACAGGTGCGGCATCTTCGCCAGGTTCGCGCTGACGAAATCGCCTTCGATGTCCTTGCCGAGGCCGATCACCAGAGGATGGTGGTCCTTGCGGGTCGACGGAGCGGTGAGCACGTCGGCGAGTCGCACCATCTCGCGGTCGGAGTTGGGCACCTCGATACCGACGGCGGACTTGCCGGGGATCGGGGCGAGCAGTCGGACGTTGTCCGTCGCGACTGCGTACGCGATGTTGCGGTGAAGGGCCGTGATCTTCTCGACCTTGACGCCCGGTCCCAGCTCGACTTCGTAGCGCGTCACCGTCGGACCGCGAGTGAATCCGGTGACGGCTGCGTCGATCTTGAACTGTTCGAGGACCTCGGAGATGGCCTCGATCATCGCGTCGTTCGCTTGACTGCGGGTCTTCGGCGGATCGCCGTCGATCAGCAGTGACAGCGACGGCAGCGTGTAATCGCCGTCGACGACGCGGTCGACGACGATCTTGTCCTCGTCCGCGGCGGGCTTCGGCTCGGCCGCCTTGACGACGGGCTTGGGCCGGGGCCGCGGTGGCGTCGGCGCCGTCGGTGGCTCGAGCGGAAGTTCGGGTTCCGACGCGACCGGTTCGATCACCTCGGTCGGCAGTTGCTCTGCGGCGGGCTTGCGGGCGCGGGATTTCTTGACCGGGATGTACTCCTCGGTCGGGTAGTTGCCGTAGGGGTCTCCACCGAGATGCCCGGCAGCGTTGTCCACGGGGTAGCCGTCGGCGTCGAAGGCCGCCGCGTCGTAGTCCCCGTATCGACCGTCGCCGTAGTCGTTGTCGCCGAACTCCGAACCGTAGTCGGCCGGGTCGTAGTCGCCGTACTCGTCACCGCGGCTGTCGGTCCCGAACAGCGACCGGAGGCGATCCGGAACGTCCCGCACGGTTGTCCCGGTCAGAAGCAGTACGCCGAACAGACCGGCCAACAGCAGCAATGGCACGGCCAGCCACACGGTCAGACCGTCGGCGATCGGTCCACCTGCGACGTACCCGACGAATCCTGCCCCCGACGCGCGACCCTCGGCGTCCGTCGGCGACCCCGCCGCCATGTGCCAGAGACCGAGGATCGGGAGAACCAGCAGGATCGAGCCCAGGACCAGTCGCGGACGGATGTCCGGATTCGGTTCGGTCCGCATGAGCAGTACGGCCACGCCGACACCGAGAACCGGCACGATGTATCCGGCGTCACCGACGATCGCTCGGACAGCTATCTCGATCCACTCGCCTACCGGGCCGCCGGCCGAGAACCAGACTGCCGCGGCAACGACGACGCTGACGGCGATCAAGCCGAGAGCAAGTCCGTCACGGCGATGACCGTGCTCGATGTCCTTGGCCTTGCTGACCGTACGGGTGGTGGCCCCTACCCCCCGGGCAGCCATCGACCACCCGGACGACATACCGCGCCCGACGGCGGACATCACTCCAGCCGACTTCTTCTTGGGCGGCCGCCTCGATCCCGATCCGCGCGGCGGCGCATTCCGTGGCGCTGCGTTTCTCGGCGCCGCCTTGCGGGGCGCTGTCGGCTTTTTCGGCGTGGTCACCGTGCGTGCGGTTCGCCCTCCGGACGGCTTGCGTGATCCCCCCGAAGCACGCGATGTCGACGAACCTCCGGCGCTGCCGGCGTTCGAACTCCGTGTGCTGGTCTTTCCTGCCATGGCCCCTAGGTTAGTCGCAAGGGCCCCTTCGAAACCATCCGCAACACGAGTAACAGCCCGTCAGAAACTTCGATCCAAGCCTTCGACGGCCTCGACGGACGACGCGTTTCCGGTCCTGTCGAGGTGAACCTCGCTTCGCCCGAACGCGTGAAGCAGCAGCTCCGACGGCCGACCCACCAGCACGACCTGTTCTCCCCCGCCTCGTTTCACCGTGACCGAGCGTCCGTCGAGGGTCTCGAGCACCACGCCTACCGGCGACCGCCGATACGCGAGGCGTCCCACGACCGTCGCGAGCCTCCACAGACGATTCTGGAGATCGGCGGACAGCAACCTGGGCGACCATCCGGACTGGGCGCGCCGGACATCCTCGTGGTGAACGAACATCTCACCGACGTTGACCAGGGGGTCCAGGATCTTGAACGGCGACCACACCGGTGGCCCGGCCGCGATCTCCGCCACGAGTTCGGAGAACGGCCGGCGTGCCACCTCGTTCTGAACCTTCTGCGTGTAGGAGTCGAACAGCGGCAGGAGTATCCCGGGCGCCGCATCCAACCTCCGCTCGCGGACGACGAGATGGGCCGCGAGATCCCGCGTCGTCCAGTCGCCGCACAGCGTCGGCGCGGACTCACCCGCTGCCGTCAAACTCAGTACCAGTTCTGCGCGTTCGTGCTGTGCAAGGGTCACATCGATCCACCGTACGTGCCCGCTGCCCTGCGCGGCCGTCACGGACCGTAATCTCGGATCGGTGCCGATCTCCGAAATTCTCGTCATTCTCGTTGCCGGCTTCGGCGCAGGTGCCATCAACGCCGTGGTGGGATCGGGGACGCTGATCACGTTTCCGACTCTGGTCGCTTTTGGTTACCCGCCCGTCGTGGCCACGATGTCGAACGCAATCGGGCTGGTCGCAGGGAGCGTATCGGGTACCTGGGGCTATCGACGGGAGCTCGCGGGTCAGTGGTCGCGGCTGCGATGGCAGATGCCTGCGTCGTTCTTCGGTGCGCTCGGTGGCGCGTGGCTGCTGCTTCACCTGCCCCCGTCGGTGTTCAGCGCTGTCGTTCCGGTTCTGCTGATCGGCGCACTCGTCCTGGTGGTGGCGCAGCCGAGCATCCAGGGGTGGGCCAGACGGCGTTCCGAGGCGGCGGGAGTCGCGGTGGACCACGTCAGCCGAACGAAGCTGACCCTGCTCACCATCGGGACGTTCGTGGTGGGAATCTACGGCGGCTACTTCACCGCAGCGCAGGGCATCCTCCTGATCGGCGTCATGGGAGTCCTTCTACCGGACTCGATGCAGCGCATGAATGCCGCCAAGAACTTGCTGTCGCTCATCGTGAACGTCGTCGCCGCGGTCACCTACACCATCGTGGCGTTCGACGACATCAGTTGGGCCGCGGCAGGATTGATTGCAGCTGGATCTCTCGTGGGCGGATCCGTCGGCGCACGCTACGGCCGGAAGTTGTCCCCGTGGGCGCTGCGGATCACCATTGTCGTGATCGGCCTCATCGGCCTGTGGCGGTTGCTGGCCTGACGCGTCCACGCGTCAGACCAGCAAGCGCCGGTGCAGATCGTACGAAGTGTCGTACGACGCTACTTCTGGCCGACCGCCATGACGGTCGGGACGATCATCGGCTTGCGACGGTACTTGTCGGCAACCCACCGACCGACCACGCGGCGAACTGCCTGCGCGATGCGGTGGGTGTCGGTGACCCCGTCGGACGCCAGTCTCTGCAGTTCCGCTTCGACGAGCTGAGCCGCTTCCTTGAGCGCAGCCGGATCGTCGGAGAAGCCGCGACCGGACACCTCGGGAGTCGTGATGGCACGGCCGGTCGTCGAATCGACGGCCACGGTGATGGCGATGAATCCACCCTCACCGAGCACGAGGCGGTCGGACAGGGTCGAATCGCCGACGTCTCCGACGGACAGGCCGTCGACGTAAACGTGACCGACGGGCACCTGACCGACGATGCGGGCCAGTCCGTCGACCATGTCGACGACGACGCCGTCCTCGGCCAGAACGACACGGTCCTCGGCGACACCGGTGGCTTTGGCGAGTGCAGCGTTGGCGCGCAGGTGTCGCCATTCGCCGTGCACGGGCATCGCGTTGGTGGGGCGCACCGCGTTGTAGAGGTAGAGCAGCTCACCCGCGGATGCGTGGCCCGAAACGTGGACCTTGGCGTTCTGCTGGGTCACGACGGTCGCGCCGCGCTTGGCGAGGCCGTTGACGACCGCGAAGACGGAGTTTTCGTTGCCGGGAATCAGCGACGACGCGAGAACCACCAGATCATTGGCCTTGACGTTGATCTGACGGTGCTCACCACGGGCCATGCGCGACAATGCCGACAGTGGCTCGCCCTGTGAACCGGTGGAGATCAGCACCAGGCGATCGTCGGGGAGCGTCGCTGCGGTGTCGATGTTCACCTCCAGGCCGTCGGGCACCCGCAGGTAGCCGAGATCCTGGGCGATCTGCATGTTCCGCACCATCGACCGACCGACGAATGCGACGCGACGGTTGTATCGCTCGGCGACGTCGATGACCTGCTGGATGCGGTGCACGTGGCTCGCGAACGACGCGACGATGACTCGCTGCTTGGCCTTGCCGATGACGGTGTCGAGTACGCCACCGATCTCACGCTCGGGCGTGACGAATCCAGGCACCTCGGCGTTCGTGGAGTCCACGAGGAACAGATCGACGCCCTCGTCGCCCAGCCTGGAGAAACCTGCGAGGTCGGTGAGTCGGCCGTCGAGCGGCAGCTGGTCGAGCTTGATGTCGCCGGTGTGCAGCGCGAGACCGGCGTCGGTGCGGATCGCGATGGCGAGCGCGTCGGGAATCGAGTGGTTGACGGCGAAGTACTCGCATTCGAAGGGCCCGTGCTTGGTCTTCTGGCCTTCGATGACCTCGACGAGGTTCGGGCGCAGGCGGTGCTCGCGACATTTGGCTGCGACCAGGGCCAACGTGAACTTGGAGCCGATGACGGGCAGGTCGGGCCGCAACCGGAGCAGGAACGGGACCGCGCCGATGTGGTCTTCGTGGCCGTGGGTGAGGACGACGGCTTCGACGTCGGCCATTCGGTTCTCGATGTGCCGGAAGTCGGGCAGGATCAGGTCGACGCCTGGCTGCTGGTCCTCGGGGAACAGGACGCCGCAGTCGATGATCAGGAGTTTGCCCTGATGCTCGAACACGGTCATGTTGCGACCGATCTCACCGATTCCGCCGAGGGCGACGATGCGGAGGCCCTTGAACGGGGCCTTGGGCGGCGTCCCGAGGCGGTCGGTCGGATCGACCTCACGGCGGGTGTCCGGGCGCTGTGTGCGCGCGGAATTCTGCACCACAGGTTTTCCTGCGGATTTGGCAGGCTGCGCCGGCCGTTCCGCAGGGGGGCCCGCGCTTCGGGTTGCGCGGCCTCGTGAACGTGCTGGTCTACTCATACAAGGACTCCTGCTGCCCGCAGATCTGCTGCGAGCAATTCGATTTGGTCGATGCTCGGTGGCACCTGGGGAAGTCTGGGATCACCGACGTCGAGTCCGATGAGGCGCAGCCCGGCCTTGGATGCGGTGACGCCACCGAGGCGCGCTACCGATCGAATGACGGGGATGAGGCTTGCGTTGATGGCGCGGGCGCGGGCGACGTCGCCGACCATGAACGCGGAGTGCAGTTCCCGCAGGCGTGCGGGAACGAGATGTCCGATGACGCTGACGAATCCGGTGGCACCGACGGACAGCCACGGCAGATTGAGCGGGTCGTCGCCCGAGTAGAACTGCAAGCCGGTGGTCGCGATGAGCTCCGCGCCCGCGTTCAGGTCGCCCTTGGCGTCCTTCACCGCGATGATTCTCGGGTGCTCGGACAGGCGACGCAACGTGTCCGTCTCGATGGGTACGACCGACCGGGGTGGAATGTCGTACAGCATGACGGGCAGGTCGGTCGCGTCGGCGACCGCGGTGAAATGGGCGTACAGCCCGGCCTGAGGCGGGCGCGAGTAGTACGGCGTCACGACGAGCAGGCCGTGCGCACCTGCGCGCGCGGCGTCGCGAGCCAGTTGGACGCTGTGCGCCGTGTCGTTGCTTCCGGCACCGGCGATGATCCGTGCACGATGGCCCACCGCGGCGATGACGGCCCGCATCAGTTCGAGCTTCTCGTTCTCGGTGGTGGTCGGCGACTCTCCGGTCGTGCCGGCCAGAACCAAGCCGTCGTGGCCTTGCTCCACCAGGTGGTGTGCCAACCGGACTCCGGCGTCGACATCGAGCTTTCCGTCGGCCGTGAACGGCGTCACCATTGCGGTGAGCACCGTGCCGAACGCCGGTAGTCCTCGAGGAGCGGCATCACCGTATGTCATGGTCAGAAAGGCTACCCGGTACGCGGAGCCCTACCTGCCGGTGGGACGGGAGTTCACTTCCGTGGCGTGGCATCACACCTCGGTGACGAACGGACTGTGCGCTACTTCCGAGCCGTCGGGCAGCGTCGCGATCTCGTAGTCACCGAACACGTCGGGTGCGACGGTGGTCAGTTGCCGCAGGCATTCCACGGCGACACGGCGAATTTCGACGTCGGCGTGCTCGGATGCGCGCATCGCCACGAAGTGACGCCAGGCTCGGTAGTTACCGGTGACGACGACCTTGGTCTCGGTGGCGTTAGGAAGTACCGAACGCGCGGCCTGCCGAGCCTGCTTGCCACGTAGAGCGGCGCCGGCCACGCCGTCCAACTTCTGTTCGAGTGCGCCGAGAAGCTCGACGTATGCTGCCCGGCTCTGTTCCGTCGCCTCCAGGAAAAGCGCTTCCAGCTCCGGATCACCGTCGATGGCCGGAGGCACGATCACCTTGGCCTCACGCTCGGGTACGAATCTCTGCGAGAGCTGGGAGTAGGAGAAGTGCCTGTGACGGATCAGCTCGTGGGTACACGAGCGCGAGATCCCGGTGATGTAGAAGCTCACCGACGCGTGCTCGAGAACGGAGAGGTGGCCGACGTCGAGCAGGTGCCGGAGGTAGGACGCGTTGGTCGCGGTCCGAGGATTGGGCTTGGACCAGCTCTGGTAGCACGCCCGGCCCGCGAACTCGGCAAGCGCTTGGCCGCCGTCGGCGTCGGTCTCCCACGGAATGTCCTCCGGTGGCACGAAATCGGTCTTCGCGACCAACTGCACCTTCAGTGACACCGTCTTCGACACGTCGGTTTTCCTTTGCTCGAACTGCACCGATACACCCGAACACTATCGATGCGTCACACTGACGCCTTGCATGACACCATTTCTGACGCCACAATGGCGTCATGGAACTCGACACGTACACCTCGTCCCTTCGAGCCGATCTACTTGCCGCGGCAGCGCTCGGCGACGAACACACCAGGAAGACCGCCGAGGCACTCGGATCCGCGGCGCAGGCGTCGGCCAGGCTCATGCTGCTGCAAGCACTGTCCGACTTCGCCGACGAGGTCACCGCACAGCTGAACGGCCCGACGGTGCATGTGCGCATCGCCGGTACGCAGGCGGTAGCCGATGTCACCGTGGCACCCGACACCGGCACGCCGGACGATCGCGCCGCCGCCGAGGACTATCCGACGATGGACGACGTCACCGGCGAGATGCGCCGGGTGACGCTGCGGGTGGTCGAGCAGGTGAAGGAACGCGCGGAGGAAGCCGCATCGATGAACGGCGTGTCGCTCAACTCGTGGCTTTCGCAGGCAGTTCAGGGAGCGCTGCGTGATCAGATGCGCAAGGACCGCCCCTTCTGATTCACGGTCGTTCGCGCCACGCCCGTTCGAAGGGCAGCCGCCAGGCGTTGGGTGCGATCAGCTGGTGGATTGCGTTGGGCCCCCACGATCCCGGTGTGTACTGACGAACCGGGGGCGGATCCGCGAGCAGCGGCGCGGACACCTCCCACAGTCGTTCGATCCCTTCGGCCGTGGTGAACAGCGTGTGATCGCCGTGCATGGCGTCGAGTATCAGCCGCTCGTAGGCTTCGAGTACGTCGCCGACGCGCTCGGTCTCGCCGATCGCGAACTGCATGCTCAGCTTGTCCAGACGCATGCCGGGGCCCGGGCGTTTGCCGTAGAACGACAAAGACACTTTCGAGGCGTCGGCCAGGTCGAACGTGAGGTGGTCGGGGCCGTGGGCGCCGACACCGGACCCGGCAGGGAACATACTTTTCGGTGGCTCGCGGAACGCGATCGAGATGATGCGCTGGCCTTCCGCCATGCGTTTGCCCGTCCGTAGGTAGAACGGCACTCCGGCCCAACGCCAGTTGTCGATCTCGCACTGCAGCGCGACGAAGGTGTCGGTGTCGGAATCCGGCGACACTCCGGGTTCGGTCAGGTAACCCGCGTACTGTCCGCGAACCACCTTGCGGGGATCGAGCAGCTTCATCGACCGGAACACCTTGTTCTTCTCTTCACCGATCGCGCGTGGTTCGAGGGCCGTCGGAGGTTCCATCGCCATGAACGCAAGGACCTGGAACAGGTGCGTGACCACCATGTCCTTGAAGGCGCCCGTCGACTCGTAGAAGTTCGCGCGTCCGTCGAGCGCCAGCTTCTCCGGGATGTCGATCTGGATGTGGTCGATGAAATTACGATTCCAGATAGGTTCGAACAAGCCGTTCGCAAATCTGAACGCCAGAATGTTCTGTGCCGGTTCCTTTCCCAGGAAGTGATCGATCCGGAAGATCTGGTCCTCGTCGAACGTCTCGTGCACGGTGGCGTTCAGTTCGATGGCACTGGCCAGGTCGGTACCGAAGGGTTTCTCCATGATGATGCGAGACCCCTTGACCAATCCTGCCGCGCCGAGCATCTCGACGACGGCCAGCGCGGCCTTCGGTGGCACGGACAGGTAGTGCAGCTTCCGAGTCCCCGGTCCGAGTTCCATCTCGGCGCGGGCGACGGCCTCGGCGAGCGCCGCCGGCCCCGCCTTCTGGGATACGTAACTGAGTTTTCCGGCGAATTGCCGCCACTGCTCGTCCGACACTTTCCGGCTGGAGAACTCGTCGATCGCTTCGAGCGCCATCTGCCGGAACTCGTCGCTGGACATCTCCTCGAGCGAGGTCCCGACGACGCGGATGCGCGGGGCGAGATCGGACAGCGCCAGGTGCATCATTCCGGACAGCAGCTTGCGTTTGGACAGATCACCGGTGGCACCGAAGAGCACCACGACCTGCGGAGGGAGTTCACTCTTGGGCGCGGTGGCCGACGTCGTCACAGTGAAGATAGTGGCACCGATACTCCCATCTCGCAGGCCGAGGCGCTGACCCTCGTCTCAGAGCGCGCGGGAGAGTGCACCCACGAGGTCCCCGCGTTCACCGACCACCACCGATTCGAGTTCGAGCCATTCGGCCATCTCCCGCAAGTGCGGAACGAGTCGATCGGCGATGGGTCCGGGATCGCGGTCCCCTTCGACGAACGCTCCGAGGACCTGCAGTTGCGACGCCGCACGGTCGCCCTTCAGGTCGACCCTGGCCACGAGGTCCCCGTCCATCAGGAACGGGAACACGTAATACCCGTGCACTCGCTTGTGCTGGGGTGTGTAGATCTCGATGCGGTAGTGGAAATCGAAGATCCGCTCGACGCGGGGACGAAAGAAGATCATCGGGTCGAACGGGCACAGTAGCGCCGATCCTGTTGCCGCTCTGGGGGTTCTGGCATCGGCGTGGAGGTATGCCGTCGCTCCCCAGCCCCGGACCGCGACAGGTTCCAGTGTGCCGTCCTCGACGAGATCGACAATGGCGGCCTTCGTCTGCTTCTGAGACAAGCGATAGTAGTCACGGAGATCGGGCTCCGTTCCGATTCCGAGCGCCGACGCCGACTGTGCGACCAACTGCCGTACGGCGTCGGGTTCCGACACCACCTGCGCTGCAACATGTTCGGGTACGACACGCTCGACCAGGTCATATCGCCGGACGAATCCGCTGCGGGTGGCGACCGACACCACACCCGCAGCGAACAGTTGCTCGACGACCACTTTCACGTCACTGCGGTCCCACCACGGGCCTTTTCGACCGGGACGCGGAGAGTCGAGGACTCGCTCGATGTCCCCGGCGCTCGACGGCCCCGCATCTCTCAAGACATCCAGGATGTCCTGCGACAGAGACGGATTACGCTCCAGAACGGTGTGTGCACCACCCCAACGCCCGTGCGCGTACAGCTCGGTGCGCCAGCGAAACAGTGGCCAGTCCTCGACCGGCACCAGGGCGGCCTCGTGCGCCCAGTACTCGACGAGCCTGCGCGGCCTTCGCGCGGTGTCGGTCCACGCCGCGGCGTCGAGCACCGATCGGTCGTACTTTCCGACCCGACTGAACAGTGGCGCGTAGTGGGCACGGACGAGCACGGACACCGAATCGATCTGCAGTAACCGATTTCGTTCGATGACCGTGTGCACCGCCCTCGACGACGCGCCCCGCTCCGTCACACGATGGGGGGACGCCAGACCTTGAGCCGCCAGGGCCGTACGCTTCGCCATCGCGGCACTCATCTCGCGCATGGCCCCACCCTGCCACGAAGGTCCGACAGATCGGTCAGCTCCGCCAGCCGTGCGTCCGGGCGAGGTCCTCCATCGTCGACACGAGCTGCGACAGGCCTGGTTCCTCGATCGGAAAGTGCCCGCATCCGTCGAGGTACACCAGAGTCGTGTCGGCGGCGATGCGCTCGAGGAATCGAACACTGATCTCCGGCGGAGTCCACCGATCCTCGGCGGGATGGACCAGTGTCACCCGGGGACCGCGGTACGTCTGCGGCGGCGTGTGCTCGAACGAGAAGAAGCTGCTCAGAAAGCCGAGGGGTACCGACACTCCCCCACCCAACGGATCGGATGCGCACAGCGCCGACAACTCCGGATCGGCGCTCATGTTGTCGATGTCGATCAACCATCGGATCGGTAGCCTCGTACGGCGGGACAGCCGAGCGCCGAGCTTCAGCAGCGCCGGTGACGGTCCGCCGAGGAAACCGAACCGCGCTGCCGCCGAACGCGCCTGTGGGTCGGACGGGTCGAGCAGACACGTCGCGACGACATCGGCGACCTCGCCGGTACGCGCGGCGACCTCGTAGGCCAGCATGCCGCCCATGCTGGCGCCGAACAGCACCAGCGGCCTCGGATCTCGTCGTCGTTCCGCCAGGACGAGATCGCACATCATGTCGATCCAGTCCTCGTACGTGACGCTTCCCGGATCCGGGACTGCGGTGCGGCCGTACAACGGCATGTCGGGAAACAACACTTCCGCTCCCCGGGTTGCCGCCAGCGCCGCGAACGGCCACAGCGCACCGGAATGTCCGCCCGCGCCGTGGACGGCGAGTACCTTCAGCGGCGCGTGCGCGTCGCCGGCACGGACGATGTGAACGTCGGAGTCGCGCCACTGCCATCTCGTCGAGACCGGCTGTTCGTTCGGCCGATACTTCTCGGGCAGGAACCTCGCATATCGGTCACCGGTCACGCGTGCCAGACTAGGCGAAAGACCCAGTCAGTTCATCAGAGTCGCGGCCACGGTTGCGCCGAGTTCGTAACACTTCTCCCGCGCAGTTCTGTCCACCGAGGTGATCCGGAGCGGTTGGGTGACCTTCTCCAGACTCCATCCGGTCGCGATCTTCTCGACAGCGGAAGTGGCACCGGCCGTGTCGTTGTTGCCGTGGACCCACAGCCCGTAGGGCCGACCGGCAACTGCGCCCAGGCACGGGTAGTAGGTGGTGTCGAAGAAGTGTTTGAGCGCCCCCGACATGTATCCCAGATTCGCCGGTGTTCCGAAGAGGAATCCGTCGGCTGCGAGAACATCCGGCACTGTTGCTGCCAACGCGGGCACGACCCGGGTGGTGACATTCTCGATGGCGGGGTCGGCTGCACCGGCGAGGACGGCCTCGAGCAGCTCCCGCGTCGGCGGCGACGGCGTGTGGTGCACGACGAGGAGGGTTGCCATCAGTTCGGGGTCGCCGTCATGACGAGGATTCCTGGCGCTCGAGCGCGACAGCTCGCTTCATGGTCTCGCGCGCCCGACCTCGGTCCCCCGCGTAGTCGTACGCCCTCGCCAGTCGGTAGGAGTTACGCCAGTTGTCCGGGTCCTTTTCCCATTCGGCCTTGATCGTCTGGAACAGCTCGTCCGCTGCCTCCCGGGAGATCCTGCCCGAGGGCATGCGCGGCAGGTCCGTCACGTCCAGTTCGAGGCCCTCGTCGTCGACGCGTTGCGCCAGGTGCTGATGGTCGAATCCGGCTTTGAGGGTTGCCCCGACGATCCAGACGCCGATGATCGGGAGGAGGAGCACTCCGATGCCGAGCCCGATGTTGACCGGTCCGCCCGTCTGGACGAGGGAGATTCCGCGGGTTCCGAGAAGGTAGAAGTAGAACCCGAGAATCAACACCATCACGCCGATGGTCAGCAGGACTTTCGTCGCTTTGTTCATGGTCTTACAGATCGAGGAAGGAATCGAGTCCGACGGTCAGCCCCGGCCGTCCGGCGATCTCGCGGACCCCCAGCAGGACGCCCGGCGCGAACGACGTGCGATCGAGCGAGTCGTGACGGATCGTCAGTGTCTCGCCGAGGGTGCCGAGCAGAACTTCCTGATGCGCGACCAGACCGGCGAGCCTGATCGAGTGGACGCGAACTCCGTCCACCTCGGCGCCGCGGGCACCGTCGAACTCCACCGTGGTGGCATCGGGGCTCTTCGGGGTCCCTGCCTTCGCGCGTGCTTTCGCGATGAGTTCCGCAGTGCGATAGGCGGTTCCCGAGGGCGCATCGGCCTTGTTCGGGTGGTGCAGCTCGATGACCTCGACCGAGTCGAAGAAGCGTGCGGCCTGCTCCGCGAAGCGCATGGTAAGGACTGCTCCGATGGCGAAGTTGGGGGCGATCAGCACACCGGTCCGAGGCGAGGACCCCAGCCACTCCGTCACCGACGCGAGCCGTTCCTCGTCGAACCCGGTCGTTCCGACGACGGCGTGGATTCCGTTCTCCACGAGGAACTGCAGGTTGGGCATGACGACGTCGGGATGAGTGAAGTCGACGACCACCTGGGTGGCCGAGTCGACGAACAGCGAGAGCGGGTCACCGGCGTCGACGGTCGCGACCAGGTCGAGGTCCGACGCAGCCTCGACAGCGGCGCAGATCGCCTGGCCCACCTTGCCGCGGGCACCCAGTACGCCGACTCGGATAGGTGCTTCTGAACTCACGTCTGCTCCACTCTCTTCTCACCGACACGATTGGTCGTGTGAAGCCTACTGACGACCTGCGAACGCAGACCACTCAGCTGCCGAAGAGATTCTTGGCTTTGAGGATCAGCTCGTAGAGCCCGTAGACGAACGGCACGGTCACCCACAGCCAGGCCACGATCATGACGGTGTGCTGACGTGTCGAGTTCATGCGTCGACCTCCGGTTCGTGGTACTTCGAGTTCACGGGCTTGATCAGTTCGTTCGCGACGAATCCGATGGCGAGCAGGGCGATCATCACGTAGAACGCCGGTAGGTAGCGGCCGACCTGACCGTCCTCTCCGGCGTCGGCGATGGCGTTGACGATCAGCGGACCGAGGACACCTGCGACCGACCACGCCGTCAGCAACCGACCGTGGATGGCGCCGACCTGGTAGGTGCCGAACATGTCTTTCAGATACGCGGGCATCGTCGCGAATCCCGCGCCGTAGAAGGACAGAATGAGCAGCGCCGAGACGAGAAACAGGACCTTGTTGGAGTTGGTGAACAGTGCGATGTAGAGATACAGCAGCGCGCCGACGCCGAGGTAGAGGCGGTAGATGTTCTTGCGGCCGACCAGGTCGGACACGGACGACCACACGAACCGTCCGATCATGTTGGTCAGCGACAGGAAGGCCACGAAACCGGCTGCAGCAGCCGCAAGTGATTCCGGGGAGGTGGCGTCGGGAAAGAAGTCCTGGTAGATCCCCGACGCGCGCTCCAGAATGCCGATTCCCGCGGTCACGTTGAAACACAGCACGATCCACAGCAGCCAGAACTGAGGCGTTTTGACCGCGTTCGCCGCCGACACGTTGTGAGTCGCGACCAACGGAGACGACGCCGAGGGGTTCCAGCCTGCGGGTTTCCAGTCGTCGGCCGGCACTCTGATCAGGACGACCCCCAGCGCCATGAACACGGCGTAGCCGACGGCCAGCACCAGGAACGTCTGTGCGATCGACGCGTCGGTGAAACCACCGAAGCCCGAAAGCAACTGGGTGGTCAACGGTGACGCGATGAGGGCACCGCCACCGAAGCCCATGATCGCGATACCCGTCGCCATCCCTGGCCGGTCCGGGAACCATTTGATCAGCGTCGAGACCGGCGAGATGTACCCGATGCCGAGTCCGATGCCGCCGACGAACCCGTACCCGAAGATCACCAGCCAGAACTGGTCGAGGCTCATTCCCAAGGCGGACAGCAACAGTCCGCTCACGAAGAAGATCAGGGACACGGTCATCGCCCAGCGGGGCCCGTTCTTCTCCACCCTGGTGCCGAAAACGGCTGCGGACAGACCGAGCATGACGATGGCGAGCTGGAACGGTATGGCCGTGACCGTGCCGCTGAGATCCATGGCGGTGGGTGCGGAGATGGCGTTCTTGAAGACGCTCCACGCGTATGCGGATCCGATCGCCAGATGGATCGACAGTGCTGCGGGTGGGATGAGCCATCGGCTCCATTCCGGGGTGGCAACGATGCGTGATCGTTCGAGTATCGCGAGAGTCATCGAGATCCCTTGTTCGGTGGCAACTAGTACAACTTTCCACTGACTTGGGTGAGTCAAACATCACACCCCGGGGGCCGATCACACCGGGTCCGACCGACGGCGCTAGCGTCCTGAAGGTGAGTGACGAAACCGGTGCCGTTCTCCGAGCGGATCACGTCGACCTGGTTCGAAACGGTCGCTTCCTGCTGCGCGACGCGTCCGTCAGCATCGCCGAAGGCGAGCACTGGGTATTGCTCGGCGCGAACGGCGCAGGTAAAAGCACGTTGTTGAGCCTTCTCGGGGCGTTCGTTCATCCCACGCACGGCACCGTGCACGTCCTCGGGCATCGGCTGGGTCGGGTGGACATGCGCGAACTCCGCACGCACATAGGCCACGTCGACCCGCGTCTGAACATGGAACCGTCACTGACACTGATACAGGCCGTGCTCACCGGGCTGACGAACACTCCGGATCTGATCCCCCGATGGTCGCCGTCGGACGGCGAGATGTCGCGCGCGCAAGGCCTGATCGAGTCCCTCGGCGTCGAGAACCGATCCTCGTCACCGTGGTACACGCTCTCTCAAGGCGAGCGGGGACGCGCACTCATCGCACGCGCACTACTGGCCGACCCCGCGCTGTTACTGCTCGACGAACCCGCCACCGGACTCGACCTCGCTGCACGCGAACAGCTTCTGACCGCGGTCGACAGTTTGCGACGCCAACACCCCTCGCTCGCAAGCATTCTGGTGACGCACCATCTGGAGGAGATCCCGACGTCGACGACGCATGCCGTCCTCATCCGGGACGGTCGGATCACGGCGAGCGGGGCCGTCGACGAGGTGATCACCACAGCCAACATCAGCGCGTGCTTCGATCACCCCATCGAGATCGACCGTCGAAGCGGCCGGTGGGTGGCAACCGCCGTTCAGAACGTGATCACCTGACGGATGGCTTTGCCGTCGGCCAACTCGTCCATTCCGCGATTGACGTCGGCCAGCCCGATCCGTGAGCTGATGAGCTTCTCCACCGGAAGCCGTCCCTCGCGCCACATCTGGGCGTAGAGCGGGATGTCCCGCGACGGCACCGCCGAGCCCAGGTAACTGCCGATGATCGTGCGTGCTTCGGCGACGAGACCCAACGGGGAGATCGACGACCGGGCGTCGGGCGCGGGTAGTCCGACGGTGACCGTCGTACCGCCGGGAGCCGTCGCCGCTACCGCGGCTTCGAATGCACGCGCGTTGCCGGCCGCCTCGATCACGATGTCGGCCTTGACGCCGCGTTCTTCTCGCTCTGCGGGCGAGAACGTCTGTGTTGCACCGAGTTCACGGGCGACGGCCAGTTTGTCCGGCACACCGTCGACGCCGATCACCTCACCTGCCCCCACCGACACGGCGGTCAGGATCGAGGCCATTCCGACGCCGCCGAGCCCGATCACCATCACCGATTGCCCCGGCCGCGGTCGGCCGGCGTTGAGCACCGCCCCTCCTCCGGTGAGTACCGCGCAGCCGAGCACTGCCGCGACATCGGCCGGGATGTCGTCGTCGACAGCGACGACGGACTTGCGACTGACGACGGCGTGGGTCGCGAAGCCGGAGACGCCGAGGTGGTGTTTCACCTCCGACCCGGCTCGGTCCAACCTGGCTCCACCGCCCAGCAGGGTGCCGGCGTTGTTGGCGGCACTGCCCGGGATGCAGGGCATCTGGCCGTCGGTCAGACATCCTGCGCAATCTCCGCATCGCGGCAGAAACGTCATGACCACTCGGGTCCCGACGGGCAGATCGTCGACACCGTCCCCGACGGTCTCGACTCGGCCCGCGGCCTCGTGGCCGAGCAGCATCGGTACCGGGCGAACTCGGTTGCCGTCGACGACGGACAGGTCCGAGTGGCAGAGCCCGGCTGCTTCGATCCGCACGAGCACTTCCCCCGGACCCGGTGGAGCCAGATCCAGCTCGGAGATGGAGATGGGCTTCGACTCGGCGAATGGCCGTGGTCGTCCGATTTCCTCGAGAACTGCGCCGCGGATCTTCATTCCCACACTCTAGGTGAGCGGAAATGCGCGCCCTGCCCTACTCGAGTACTCACAGGGGAAGGCGGGGCCGCAGCAGGTGCGCGACCAATCCGGTCCAGCCGGTCTGGTGGGACGCTCCGAGCCCCTCCCCGGTGTCGCCGTCGAAATACTCGTTGAACGTCGGGTGCACACTCCACAGAGGGTCGTCACTGGACTCGATGCGATCCCCGTCGGCCGGTCGTTTCCCGTCGACGGGCCGGAACAGAGCAGCCAGACCGTTGTCGATGAGATCCGCGGCGTCGGTCAGGGTGCAGTGGTTCCCCGACCCGGTGGGAATCTCGATGGCGAAGGAGTCGCCGTAGTGCCGTCCGTACGCCCGCAACTTGTCGGCCAGCAGGACGTTGACCGGGAACCAGATGGGCCCGCGCCAGTTCGAGTTGCCGCCGAACATCCCGGTGCGGGACTCCCCCGGCTCGTACTCGATCGACAGGCTCCGGCCGTCGATCTCGTACGTGACTCCGTCGCGGTAGGAAGCAGACAGTGAACGTATGCCGAACCGCGACAGGAACTCCTCGGAATCGAACATTCTGGCCAGCACACGCTTGAGACGCTCCGGTTCGACGAGCGAGAGCAGCACCCGTACTTCGTCTCCGTCCTTGCGTGCGAGCAGAGGACTGATCATCTCCGGCCTGCGTCGCTGCACCCACCGGAGCCGCGCCGTCAGGTCCGGGCACTCGTCCTCCACCCACGACGGAATCTCCGTCGCCCCCAGGATCGGCAGAAGGCCCACCATCGATCTCACGCGCAGCGGGACAGCGTCACCCTCGGGCGGAACGAGGACGTCGTAGAAGAATCCGTCTTCCTCGTGCCACAGCGAAATATGCTGCGATCCGAACGATTTCACAGCTTTCGCAATCGACAGGAAGTGCGCGAAGAACTTGGTCGCCACGTCGTCCCAGGCACTGTCGTGCCGCGCGAGCTCCAACGCGATCTTGAACATCTGCTGGCAGTAGAACGCCATCCAACTGGTGGCATCGGATTGCTCGAGCCGGAACCCCGGCGGAAGAGGTGCGGATCGATTGAACAACCCGATGTTGTCCATCCCGAGAAACCCGCCCTCGAAGATGTTCGATCCCTCGGAGTCCTTGCGGTTGACCCACCAGGCGAAGTTCAGCAGCAACTTGGTGAACACGCGAACCAGGAACTCACGGTCCCGGTAACCGTCGATCCGATAGACGTGCCACGCTGCCCATGCATGTACCGGCGGGTTGACGTCACCGAACTCCCATTCGTAGGCGGGCAGTTGGCCGTTGGGATGCATGGACCACTCGCGGCACATGAGCACGAGTTGTTCCTTCGCGAAATCCGGGTCGACGTGCGCGAGCGGAATCGTGTGGAACGCAAGGTCCCACGCGGCGAACCACGGATACTCCCACTCGTCGGGCATCGAGATGACGTCGGCGAGAGCAAGGTGACGCCAATGAGTGTTGCGACCACCGGGACCCCGACGCGATTCCGGTGCAGGCTCGCCCACCCGGTCGCCTTCGAGCCATTGTTCGACGTCGTAGCGGTAGAGCTGCTTGGTCCACAGCAGACCCGCGTAGGCGCGTCTCGCCACGTGCCGATCCTGCTCGTCGAGTTCGGGTCCGATGACGGTGGAGTAGAACTCGTCCGCCTCGGCACGTCGGTCCGCCACGACGGCGTCGAATCCGCGTCCGAATGTCTGCTCGTCGGGAATCCTCGTCGAGAGTCGGAGCTTGACCTCCACCGTCGCACCGGATGCGATGTCGTCGAACGAGAACCAGAACGCCGACTTCGTGCCGGACTTCTCCGGGTTGACCGCCTCCACGTCACCACCGACGACACGTCGGCCGATTCCGTCCTTGCTGAACGCGGAGCGGTTCTCCTGACCCCACAGTTCGGCCGCGTTGGTTTCGTTGTCGCAGAACAGGACTTCGGGGTGGCCCTCGGCGCTCAGATAGTACTTGCCGAGGAATCCGTGCTCGGCCTCGACGGCAGTCACCCCACCGACCTGCAGTTCCGGCGCTTCGACGGCCCGGAGCATCCCGGCCCTGTCGTCGCGGCCCCACGCCCAGGTGTTGCGTAGCCACAGATGGGGAAGCAAGTCGACCGACGCCGCGTCCGGTCCGTGATTGGTGATCGAGATGACGATGCACATGTCGTCCGGCGACGCCTTGGCGTAGGTCACCTGGACGTCGAAAAAGCGGTTGCCGTCCAGAATTCCGGTGTCGGACAGTTCGTATTCGCGTTCGTCTCGCCCGCGCGCCGCGTTCTCCTCACGCAACTGCCGGTACGGATATTCCGCGTGCGGATAACGGTAGAGCCACTGCATCCAACTATGGGTCGGAGTGCCGTCGACGACCCACCAGTACTCCTTGGCGTCCTCGCCGTGGTTCCCCTCGCCGTTGGTCAGCCCGAACAGCCGCTCCTTGAGAATCGGGTCCTTGCGGTTCCACAATGCGAAGGCGAAGTTGAGAAAGCCGAAGCGGTCGCTGATTCCGCCCAATCCGTCCTCGCCCCAGCGGTAGGCCCGGGCGTGCGCCTGGTCGAAGGGGAACGACTGCCACGCATCGCCGTCGGCCGAGTAGTCCTCGCGCACCGTCCCCCACTGTCGTCCCGCCAGGTAGGGACCCCACTGGCGCCACGGGCCCGACACACCGGGCGATTCGGCAAGGCGTGAGTGTTCGGCGGTCGAAGGTGTGTCAGCGTCGTCGGTCACGCGCCCAGTCTGCTATCTCGACGTCACGGACGCACGCCGACGTTGCTCGCGAGATATCCCACACGTCGCTGAACCGCTGCGATCTCGCGGACGCCGTCTCCGAGCACACTACGTTCGATCGCGGAGAGCTCTCCCATGACGAGTACGTCTCCCGGCGCAAGGCCTGCTTCGAGCTGTTCGATCTGATGTCCCAGCCGCAGGCGCTGCAACAGAGTGAACACCTCGGTCAGAATGTCGACGTCGCGATCGGCCAGAAACCCGTTTCCCGACGCCGCCGCCAGTCTCGCCGGGGTGGACGCGGAGGCCAGCCCGACGGACAGGCCGCCCCACCGCGCAAGATTGACGATCGGCGTGATCGCGTGAGCCTTGAGATCGAACGTGCCGCCTCGTCGTGCCAGTACGTCACGCAGCGATCGAAGCCGGGCACGCCCGGCCAGTGCGTCGCGCAGTTGAAGTCGAAGCGCGTCGGGATGATCCGCGGCCATCGTGCGGTACACGTCGGGCACCGTGTGCAGTTCGGGATTTCCCCACACCACTCGCCCGTCGACGAGTAGAGACGACATGATCAGGCCCGAATCCGACGACGGATTGCCCCGGTCACCGAAGGGGTTGCTCAGCCAGTGTCCCGCCGCGGATTGCCATTGGGTCGCCGATCTCGCAAACCTCGGCGAGCTCGCCACTGCACCGTTCGAGTCGGCCGGTAGACCGCATGCGGCAAGGGTCAGATGCACTCGCGCAGCGAGGTCCATCAGCGCGGTGTCCCGGGTTCGCCCTCCGCCCGACGGATCGGGCAGTAGATCGGACCAGGACAGGGCGCTGTCCACGTCCGAGGACGGCATCGCTTCCCGACGTGCGACGCTGCCGAGCGTCAACCATGCGACGTCGGACCGCGGAACTTCGGGGTCTGTTCCCCGCTCGAGCTCGAGCGCGCGTCGGACGACGCTGTCCAGGACGACCGAGAGGATGGCGCTCACCGCAGTCGGTTCCGTCCCACCACGGAACAGGTCGATCGCGAGACCGGGAATTCTCCGAGCAGCGTCGATCAGCTCGCCCGTGGTCGTGGCAAGCGCAACCGATCGTCGCAGCACGAAGCTCCGCCGGGTCGACGCCGCATGCAGTTCGGAGTCCTCGATGACGCCGATCATCTCGCCTCGCCCCGACAGCACCGGCATGTGCCGCAGACCTCGATCCAGCATGTCCACCAGCACGGTGGCAGCTAATCGGTCGGCGGTGACGGTCTCGGCAGGTGCGGTCATGACGGCGCAGATCGGTGTGTCGACGCCGATGTCGGCGGCGACGACTCGGATGCGGAGATCGCGGTCGGTGAAGATCCCGTAGCGGCCACGGCCCAGCTGCACCAGTACGCACGATGCCCCGCGTTCGGTCATGGCCCGCACTGCGTCGCGAACCGTGGTGTCCGCATCGACGACGATCGCTGGACCGGACACCAGGTCGCCGACGGTTCTGCGTGTGGTTCGGTCGGTCGGACCAGCCACAGCCGCAGTGGCGGTGGTCACCGCCTCGGCAAGGAACGCCAGGCCCGCGGGTTCGGAGAACAGCGGGCGCATGAGCGTCCCGGGCAGCTGGACGACGACGCTCGGTTCCGTCGTACGAGCGACGAAGCCGAACGTCGATCCGGTCAACATGGCCGAGAACCCGAACACACCGCCGACGTCGACCGTGTCGACGGGAACGGCCGTGAGCGCCGTGTCGTCCGGCTGCAGAATGACGACCCGACCGCGTCGGACCACCCACACCGAATCGACGTCGCGCATGTCGACGTCGAGAATGATTGCCCCGGTGGGGTACTCGACGCTCCGGGCCTCGGCGCTCAGCGCGCCCAATTCTCCGGGCGTCGCGGTCCGGAACGGAGGGTAGCGGGCGAGGAAGTCAGCTGTGTCGTCCACGGATCAGGTCCGCGCATTTCTCTGCCATGGTCATGACGGTGATGTTCGGGTTGACCGAGGGCAACTTGGGCATCGCCGATGCATCCACCACACGCAGGTTGCGTACGCCCTTGACCCTCAATTCCGGGTCGAGCACCGCCGTGACGTCTGCGGCGGACCCCATCCGTGCGGTGCCCGCCGGGTGATAGACGGTGTTGTGTGTCTTGTGCACGTACTCGAGCAGGTCGTCGTCGGTCACGGCGTCGGGTCCTGGAGCGAGTTCACGTTCGATCCAGGACGACAGCGGCCCTCGCGCGGCGATCTTCCTCGCCAGCTTCAGGCCGGCGAGCATGACTGCGTCGTCGTGTCCGTCCGGGTCGGTGAAGTATCGGGGGTCCACTTTCGCGCGGTCCCGGAAGTCACGGCTCCGTAGGCGTACCGTGCCCCGCGACCGGCCCTGAGTCACGTTGGGAGTCAGACAGAATCCGTTGTCGGTCGTCGGGTATCCCCAGCGGAGGGTGTTCATGTCGAACGGGACGCTGCCGTAGTGCATCATGACGTCGGGGTAGTCGAGGTTCGGTTCGGTCGCGGCGAAGATACCGATTTCCCACCACTGCGAGGACGTCGTCACCATGGGCCGTGACGCTTCCCAGAAGACGAGGCCTTCGACGTGGTCGTCGAGATTTTCACCGACACCGGGCGAGTCGACTCGCACATCGATTCCCATGGAGCGCAGATGATCCGCGGGTCCGATGCCGGACAACATGAGCAGTTTCGGTGTGTCGATCGCGCCTGCTGTGACAATGACTTCGCGGCGCGCGGTGATCGTGTCGTACCCCGTCAGATCAGGTCGTTGGCAGCGGATCCCGGTTGCGGTGAGTGCGTCGTCGATCAGAATCTCGCTGATCCAGCTGTGAGTCCGAACCTCGAGATTGGGGCGTGAGTCCAGAATCGGATGCAGATACGCGTGTGAGGTGGACATGCGCGTGCCGTCCTCGCCTGCGTTGATCTGAAACCACCCGGCACCGTCGATGACGGTGTCACCGCGGTTGAACTGCACGGTGGGCAGACCGACCTCGGCAGCGGACTCCAGAACCGCTGTCCCGCAGGGATCCACGGGAGGAATGTCGCGGATGCGCACGGGCCCGTCGTGACCGCGTCCGGTGTCGTTGTTCTCCACTCGCGCCACCAACGGCAGCACGTCCTTCGCTCCCCACCCCGTTGCGCCCGCGGCTTCCCAGTCGTCCAGCGTCTGCGCGGGCGGGTGAAATGCGATGCAGGAGTTGTGCGACGAACACCCTCCGAGCACTTTCGCCCGGGCATGGCGCATGAAACTGTTGCCCCGCTCCTGTGGTTCGACGGGATAGTCCCAGTCGTAACCGGAATCCAACAGGTGCATCCACTGCGACAGGTCGAGAATGCTGTCGTCGCCCACATCGGACGGACCAGCCTCGACGAGGCACACGGTCACGGACGGATCCTCGCTCAGTCTCGCTGCGAGAACACACCCTGCGGTACCGCCTCCTGCGATGACGTAATCGAATGCCGCGTCCGTCACGACGGACTCCTCTCCTCACCGGTGGATGCATGTGACTTCAACGTACCGATGTGGCGACGACCCGTCGTTCCGTACCAGGCCAGACCCAGCACCAGAATCACACCGATGTAGACGAACGCACCCCACGTGTTGTACCAGGGACTGCCGTACACCGCGACGCGCGGCCACGCCAGATTCAAGGCCATGCCTGCTCCCCAGACGACGGCGACCAGATTGACGATCAGGCCGGCTCTGCCCATCGTGAAGTAGCCGCCGGGTTTCAGGTCCTTCGGTGGCCATTCTCCTTTGAACCGCTTGACGAGCAGCGGACCGGTCACCATCAGATACGCGAGGTAGATCATGATGATCGCGATCGACGTCAGCACCGTGAAGATCTGCGGCTGACCGACGTTGACGACGAGGATCGCGATGGCCAGCACGCCGATCGTCACGGCAGGCACGACCGGAGTCTGGGTCTTCGGATTGACCTTGGCCAGGCTCTCGCCGAACGGCAATGCGTTGTCGCGTGCCATGGCGAACGTCAGACGGATCGCTGCGGTGTGGACGGCCAGTGAGCAGACGACGACGGCGACGACGATGCAGATCAGGAAGACCGTGCCGAGGGGACCCCACATCACCGATTCGACTATCGACTGAAGACTTCCCTCGGGGCTGCCGAGCGAGGGATCCTCCAGGTCGGGGGCTGCCATCACCGCGAACACGAGAATCGCCCCGCCGATGACGAACGACGCGAGAATGGCGCGCAGAATCGCCTTCGGTGCCGTCCGTCTGGGCTCGACGGTTTCCTCGCCGAGCGACGACGCGGTGTCGAATCCGTACATGACGTAGCCGGACGCAAGAGATGCGACGAGGAACGCGGCAAGGAAGCCGCCGCTCTCACCTGCTCCGTATCCGTTGGTGGAGAAGAAGACCTCGGGGCCTCGTGTGATGTTGGCCGCGAGAATGACGGCGATCAGCACTGCGGCGATCAACTCGATGAACACACCGGCACTGTTGATCATTGCCATCAACTTGACACCCAGCGCGTTGATGGTCGTGGTGATCGCGATCATGATTGCGCCCAACAGGACTGCGTTGGTCGCGAAATCGTTGTCTCCGCTGCCGTCGCCGATGATCTGGAAACCGGTCCAGATTCGCGGAAGATTCAATTGCAACGCGAGAACCACGGCCGACAGCGTGACGATCGACGCCGTCAGCATCAACCAGCCCGCAGACCACCCCACGATGCGCCGCCCCAGGAGCTTGGCCCAGTTGTAGACCGATCCCGCGACCGGATATTTGGCGGCGAGCTCCATGAAACACAGTGCGACGCAGAGTTGCCCGACGAACACTGCAGGCCACGACCACAGGTAGGCGGGCCCGGCCGTACCGAACCCGAAGTAGAACAGCTGGAACGTGCCGGTCAGAATCGATATGTAGCTCACACCTGCGGCGAAGCTGGCGAACTTTCCCAGACTTCGATCGAGCGATTCCTTGTAACCGAAATCGTCCATGCCGCTGTCGGAATCGACTGTCATACTCGTACTGCCTTTCGTCCGGCAGAACTCGTGGAATCTCAGGGGGTGCTGAACCACCCGGCCGCCGTGGGCGAGGTGTTGTGCCAGATATGCTTGGCTTCTTGATATTCGGACAATCCGGACGGGCCCAGTTCTCGACCGTTTCCGGATCGTTTGAATCCGCCCCATTCGGCCGCAGCAGTGTAGATGCCGAAGTCGTTGAGCCACACCGTTCCGTGCCGCAATCCGCGCACCATACGTTCGCCCCGCGCACTGTCCGACGTTCGGACACCCGCCGCGAGACCGTAGTTCGTGTCGTTGCCGAGACGCAACGCGTCCTCCTCGGTCGTGAAACGCTCAACAGTGAGTATGGGCCCGAACGTCTCGTCCTGCACGATTTTCATCGAGCGATCGCATCTGTCGAACACCGTGGGCAGAAAGAAGCTGCCGGCAGCAAGGCGCGGATCCTCGGGCCGTCTGCCGCCGACGACGAGCTCGGCACCTTCGGAAATCCCCAGTTCGACGAAGCCCTCGATCTTCTTCAGCTGCGCCTCCGACACGAGCGGTCCGGTCTCGGAGTTCTCGTCCAGGCCCGATCCCATCGTGATGTGGCCCGCGCGTTCGGCGAGTGCAGCGACGAATCGGTCCGCTACCGACTCCTCGATGATCAGCCGGGTCCCGGCAGAACACACCTGCCCCGAGTGCAGGAACACCCCGGTCAACACATGATCCACGGAGTTCGCGAACGCGTCGTCGTCGACGAGTGCATCGGCGAACACGATGTGCGGGTTCTTTCCGCCCAGCTCGACGGCAACCTTGGTCACGTTCGCGGCCGCCGCCGCCAGGATCGTTCGGCCCGTCGCCAGTCCCCCGGTGAACGAGATGAAGTCGACGTCCGGATCGGTCGTCAACGCCTCACCGAGTACGGCCCCGCTTCCCTGCACGAGGTTGACCACACCCGCAGGCACCCCTGCCTCTTCGACCAGTTTGGCGAACGCGATGGTGCTGAGCGGGGTCACTTCGCTGGGCTTGAGCACCATCGTGCACCCGGCCGCCAGCGCCGGTGCGATCTTCCAGGAGATCTGCAGAAGCGGATAGTTCCACGGCGCGATCATGACGCACACACCGATCGGCTCGTGTACGACGCGGCTGAGAATTTCGGGCCGTCCGACGTCGACGAGCCGGTCGCTGTGCACCGCCGCGAGTTCCGCGTAGTACCGGAACACCGATGTCACGTCGTCGATGTCGATTCGGCTCTCGGCCAACGTTTTACCGGTGTCGACGGTTTCCAGGTGCGCGAGTTGCTCCTTGTCCCGTTGCAGGAGATCCGCGATCGTACTCAGCAGCGCTGCCCGCTCGGAGACAGCCGTTGCCGGCCAGGCGCCGTCGTCGAAGGTTCGACGCGCCGCCGTGACAGCGTCTCGCGCGTCCGCGGGCGTCGCTTCGTCGACGACGACGACAACGCGTCCGTTCGACGGATCGACGATCTCCCGGGTGCCCCCGTCGGACGACTCCGTCCATCGTCCGTCGATCCACAACGACGGGCGCAGATTCGCTGTGTCGAGTGCTTCGTTTCCGGAGGTGGGCACGTCGGACTCCTTCTCGCTGACCGGATGACTCGTGATCAACCGTAAGCCCGCGAGGGGTCTTCGTGTGCCAGTGCCGTCAGGAGCAGGCTGCGAGCACCCGTGCGACGTCGACGTCGTCGAGTGCCGCGGGAGGATTACGGAGCAGAATTTCGCGCAGTCGGCCGACGAATGCCTGACGACTGACTCCGAACTCGTTCAACACGTCCTCGCTGGGCCCGTCGCCGTGCGGAAACTGGGCTGTCACATGATCGTGCATGGGCTTCCTCGCAGCTCGTCCGGGGTTCAGGGCTCCGGTGCGGTGCCTAGTCGGGGGTCTGCGGCACCGCGCTCCGGAGTTGCATGGTTAATCAGTCCAACGACTCGAACCGTTACACATCGATACTGAATGGAACGCAGGCATGCAGGTAGCGTGCACGTCATGGCCATCATTCACGCCGCAGAGTTGACGCCGAGCAAGCGCGACGCTCTCCGCGCCTGGCTACCGTCGCGTCCGTGGACGAGCAGCACGGATGTCGACATCCTCGGCGCGTACAGATTCGACGATCCCGCCGGTGCCGTCGGGATCGAGACATTCTTGATCTCGACCGGCGGCCGAGTACTGCAGGTCCCGCTCACGTACCGCGGCGCACCGTGGCCCGGGTCCGACGACGCCCTCGTGACGACGATGGAGCACTCGGTCCTGGGAACGAGATGGGCGTACGACGGTGTGGCCGATCCGGTGTACGTGACCGCGCTGGTAACTGCGATCCTGACCGGTGGAACCGAGGCCGCCCTGGTGTACGACTACGAGGAGTACGACTACGAGGCTCCGCCGGAGAAGCGGGCCGTCACCACCCGAGTCGTCGGCACCGGAACCCCGGGCACCCCGGTACCTGCCTTCGACTCGGTGTCGTCGATCGATTCCGACGACTCGACGACGATCACCGCCGGGGCGACGCGCATCGACCTCGTCCGTGTCGTCGACACCACTCGATCGACCGCAGCCGGCCCGTCCCTGACCGGCATCTGGCCCGGCCAGTCCGAGCCCGTCGTCCTGGCCTGGATCAGGCCGCACGAGGATTGACAGACGAGTACGGACTCGTTGTCGGACAGAGGTTTACCTAATTCTGCCGAACCGTACCCACGGCGATGGTTCGGACGTAGCATCGCTCACGTGACCGCCTCGCTGCGCATCCTCGTCTACAGCAGCAATGCGCACACGCGCGCCGACGTCACCTCGTCCATCGGACGACGCCCCGATCCATCGCTTCCGGATGTCGAATACCTCGAGGTCGCGAGCGAGCCCATGGTGGTGCATCACCTCGACGCAGGCGGTATAGACCTTGCGATCCTCGACGGAGAGGCAGCGCCGGCCGGCGGGATGGGTGTCGCCAAACAGCTGAGGGACGAGATCGAACACTGCCCGCCGCTGGTCGTTCTCACCGGTCGACCCGACGACAGGTGGCTGGCCGAGTGGTCCGGCGCCGATGCTGCGGTGTCGCAACCCCTCGACCCGTTCGTTCTGACGAGGGCAGTGACGGATTTACTGCGCACGTCGTCGAAATCTGTCGGTCACAACTGATTTCCTTCGCCGACTCGTGACGGCGCAAGATCAACTTTTCGACCGACACGCCGATCCGACTGGCCGAAAACCGAGACAAGTCGGGGCATCGCACCGGTAGGCTGTGTTTCAGCTCACAATTTCTGTTGGCTAAGGACCTCTTGGTCGGCAGAACTCCTCATTTGCTCACAAGGCAGGCACGGAGAGGCGACACAGGTTGAACCAGTACATCCCCATTCTGGTCCTGGGCGCTGTCGCAGTCGCCTTCGCCCTCGTGTCCGTCGTCATCGCAGCAGTTGTCGGGCCCAAGCGCTACAACCGCGCCAAGTTGGATGCCTACGAATGCGGAATCGAGCCGACCGCGCAGCCGATGGGAGCTGGTCGATACCCCGTCAAGTTCTACTTGACGGCCATGCTGTTCATCATCTTCGACATCGAGATCGTCTTCCTCTATCCCTGGGCTGTTCACTTCGACGCGCTCGGCATCTTCGGTCTTCTCGCAATGGGCATGTTCATCGTCAGCGCCGCCGTCGCGTACGCCTACGAATGGCGTCGAGGCGGCTTGAGCTGGGATTAGTCCGCCGATCGCGCGCCGAACAACAAGAAGGGTCCGACATGGGTCTCGAAGAGAAGCTCCCGAGCGGCTTTCTGCTGAGCACGGTGGAGGGGCTCGCCGGCTACGTTCGCAAAGGCTCGCTGTGGCCCGCGACGTTCGGACTCGCGTGCTGCGCGATCGAGATGATGGCCACCAGTTCGGGGCGGTTCGACATCGCACGTTTCGGCATGGAGGCGTTCCGCGCATCCCCTCGGCAGGCCGACCTGATGATCGTCGCCGGACGGGTCAGCCAGAAGATGGCACCGGTTCTTCGGCAGATCTACGACCAGATGGCCGAGCCGAAATGGGTTCTGGCAATGGGCGTGTGTGCATCCTCGGGCGGGATGTTCAACAACTACGCCATAGTCCAGGGCGTCGATCATGTCGTTCCGGTCGACATCTATCTGCCGGGCTGTCCGCCGCGGCCGGAGATGCTGCTCGACGCGATCCTGAAACTGCACGAGAAAATTCAGGAGATGCCGCTGGGCGTCGACCGAGAGACGGTAGCGCGTGCCGCCGAGGAAGCCGCATTGAACTCCAGGCCGACGATCGAGCTGAAGGGACTGCTTCGATGACGGTGGACAAGCGCGGGATGTTCGGCGTCCGCGGGACGGGCGACACCTCAGGGTACGGGCGGCTCGTGATACCGCCGCTGGTTCAGGGCAGCACCGAGCGGCCGTACGGAGGATTCTTCGACTCGGTCGCAGACGAACTCGCCTCCGCACTCCGAGACGACTTCGGTGTCGAGTTCGACGCCGCCGTCGAATCCGTCGTCGTCTTCCGCGGTGAATTGACCCTGCACGTCCGGCGCGAGCACCTGCGCGCAGTGGCGAGCACGCTTCGAAACGGTCCCGAGCTACGGTTCGAGATGTGCTTGGGCGTCAACGGCGTTCACTATCCACAGAACACCGGCCGGGAACTTCACGCGTGCTATCCCCTGCTCTCCATCACCCACAACCGTCGTGTTCGTCTGGAAGTGTCGGTGCCGGAATCGGATCCGCACATCCCGAGCCTCGTCGGTATCTACCCGACGAACGACTGGCACGAACGCGAAACGTTCGACTTCTTCGGCATCGAGTTCGACGGACACCCGTCGCTGACACGCATTCAGATGCCCGACGACTGGGTGGGTCATCCCCAGCGCAAGGACTATCCATTGGGTGGGATTCCCGTCGAGTACAAGGGCGCGAGCATTCCCCCACCCGATCGACGGCGGGAGTACAACTGATGACGGACACAGCAGGCCACGACACGTCGGCCCCTCCGGAGAAATCCTTCACCGTGTCCGGGCAGGACTGGGACGACATCGTGGCGGCAGCCGCCGACACGTCGACGTCGTCGGAGGAGCGGATCGTCGTCAACATGGGTCCGCAGCACCCGTCGACGCACGGTGTACTGCGTCTGATTCTGGAGATCGAAGCCGAGACCGTGACCGAGGCCAGATGCGGGATCGGCTATCTGCACACCGGGATCGAGAAGAACCTCGAGTTCCGAAACTGGACCCAGGGCGTCACGTTCGTCACGCGCATGGATTATCTGTCCCCTTTCTTCAATGAGGCTGCATATTGTCTGGGTGTCGAGAAACTCCTCGACATCACCGACGAGATTCCCGAGCGCGCGACCGTGATTCGCGTTCTGCTGATGGAACTCAACAGGATCTCGTCGCACCTCGTCGCGCTGGCGACGGGCGGGATGGAACTCGGCGCCGTGACTGCGATGCTGTTCGGATTCCGCGAACGAGAACAGATCCTCGACGTGTTCGAAACCGTCACCGGCCTCAGAATGAACCACGCGTACATCAGGCCCGGTGGTCTGGCGCAGGATTTGCCCGAGGGAGCGATCCAGAAGATACGCGATCTGCTGAAGACACTGCCGTCCGGATTGACCGACATGTCGAACATGTTGGACGACAACAGGATCTGGAAGGCTCGAACCAAGGGTATCGGTTATCTCGACCTCACCGGATGCATGGCGCTCGGGATCACGGGACCGATGCTCAGGTCCACCGGGCTGCCCCACGACCTACGCGTGTCGCAGCCGTACTGCGGTTACGAGAACTACGAGTTCGATGTGTGCACCGATACCGGGTGCGACGCGTACGGCCGCTACATCATTCGGGTCGCGGAGATGCGTGAGTCGTTGAAGATCGTGGAACAGTGCCTCGATCGGCTCCGGCCGGGACCGATCATGATCGACGACAAGAAGATCGCGTGGCCGGCCGACCTCTCCGTGGGGTCCGACGGAATGGGAAATTCCGCGGACCACGTCCGGGACATCATGAACACGTCGATGGAATCGCTGATTCACCATTTCAAGCTGGTGACCGAGGGGTTCCGCGTTCCGGCCGGGCAGGTCTACGTTGCCGTCGAGTCGCCGCGCGGCGAGCTCGGCGTGCACATGGTGAGCGACGGCGGAACTCGGCCGTTCCGGGTGCACTACCGGGATCCGTCGTTCACCAACCTCCAAGCCGTGGCAGCGACGTGCGAGGGCGGGATGGTTGCGGACGTCATCGCCGCCGTCGCCAGCATCGATCCGGTGATGGGCGGTGTCGACCGATGAGCGAGAAGGTCCACCTTCGACTCCGAACCCGCCCGGCCCCGTACCCGGACGATGTCCGGGTCCGCCTCGACGAGGACGCCAGGGCGATCATCGCGAGGTACTCGCCTCCGGACGCGCCGAACCCGGCGATGGCACGGTCGGCGCTGCTGCCGTTGCTCCACCTCGTGCAGTCCCAGGACGGGTATGTTTCCCCCACCGGAATCGAATTCTGCGCCGAGCACCTCGGGTTGACGGGTGCCGAAGTCACAGCCGTGTCGAGTTTCTACTCCATGTATCGGCGCGAGCCGACGGGCGACTACCTCGTCGGCGTCTGCACCAACACTCTGTGTGCCGTGATGGGCGGAGACGCGATCATGGACGCTCTGCGCGAACACGTCGACCCCGCCGATCCGGCCGTGACGCTCACGCACATCGAATGCAATGCGGCGTGCGACTACGCGCCGGTCGTCATGGTCAACTGGGAGTTCTTCGACAATCAGACACCGGAATCCGCTCGTGCACTGATCGATTCGCTCCGCTCCGGCAACGAGGTGGTTCCCACCCGTGGTGCATCGTTGTGCACGTTCCAGGAGACGGAGCGAATTCTCGCCGGTTTCCCCGACCAGCGGCTCGGCGCCGTGCACGCGGGTGGACGTGCGGGCGCGCCGACGCTGGCAGGTCTGCGGTTCGCTCGCGAGCACGGAATGAACGCGCCGACTGCGGACGAAGTGCGAGACAGTGGAGCCGCCCCGTTGGGCTCCGAGCAGGCCAACGCCGCCGAGACCACCAAGGACAAGCCCGCACCTGCACCGACGGAATCGGTTCCCCCCGAGAAAGGACCGTGACGTGGCGCTGACCCCTGTCCTGAGCAGTTACTGGGACGACCCCGAATCATGGACCCTCGAAACCTACGGACGCCACGGTGGCTACGACGGCCTCCGCCGTGCACTCGAGATGCCCGCGGCCGACGTGATCGCCACGGTCAAGGACGCGGGACTTCGGGGCCGTGGAGGAGCCGGATTCCCGACGGGGATGAAGTGGAGCTTCATCCCGCAGGGTGACGGCAAGCCGCACTATCTCGTGGTCAACGCCGACGAGTCCGAGCCCGGCACGTGCAAGGACATGCCGTTGCTTCTGGCGACGCCGCAAGTCCTGATCGAGGGAATCGTGATCGCGGCGTACGCAATTCGGGCGCACCGCGCCTACATCTATCTGCGAGGCGAGGTCGTCCCCGTGCTTCGACGTGTTCAGGCTGCAGTCGAGGAGGCCTATGCCTCCGGGTATCTCGGCAAGGACATCCTCGGCAGCGGATTCGATCTGGACGTCGTGGTGCACGCGGGCGCGGGCGCGTACATCTGCGGCGAGGAGACGGCTCAGCTGGACTCGCTGGAGGGTCGACGTGGGCAACCTCGACTACGGCCGCCGTTTCCTGCGGTGGCAGGTCTGTACGCGTGCCCGACGGTGGTCAACAACGTCGAGTCCATCGCGAGCGTCCCGTCGATTCTGCGCAACGGTGTCGACTGGTTCCGGTCCATGGGCAGCGAGAAGTCCCCGGGTTTCACGCTGTACTCGTTGTCGGGGCACGTGACGACTCCCGGACAGTACGAGGCTCCGCTCGGCATCACACTGCGGGAGCTTCTGGACTACGCGGGCGGTGTGCGCGAGGGTCATTCGCTGAAGTTCTGGACGCCAGGCGGGTCGTCGACGCCGATCTTCACTTCCGAGCATCTCGACGTTCCGTTGGACTACGAGGGCGTCGGTGCAGCCGGATCCATGCTGGGCACCAAGGCATTGCAGATATTCGACGAAACGACGTGCGTCGTACGTGCGGTACGGAGATGGACGGAGTTCTACGCCCACGAATCCTGCGGCAAATGCACGCCGTGCCGCGAAGGAACGTACTGGCTCGTGCAGATCTACGAGAGGCTCGAAACCGGCCGCGGAACGGAATCGGATCTCGACACGTTGCTCGACATCGCGGACAGCATTCTCGGCAAGTCCTTCTGTGCCCTCGGCGACGGCGCAGTCAGCCCGATCACGTCGTCGCTGAAGCATTTCAGAGACGAGTACGTGCAGCACATCGGCGCATCCTGTCCGTTCGATCCGCACCGCAGCACGCTGATGTCCGCCGAACTGACAGCGGGAGGGCTTTCGTCATGAGTACCTCGGTGGACACCGTCACCGTCAGCATCGACGGCCAGGAAATCCAGGTCCTTCCCGGCACCCTGGTGATACGTGCCGCGGAGCTGATCGGCATTCAGATTCCCAGGTTCTGCGACCACCCGCTCCTCGATCCGGTGGGGGCCTGCCGCCAATGTCTCGTCGAGGTGGAGGGCCAGCGCAAACCGTTGGCGTCGTGCACCACCATGGTGACCGACGGCATGATCGTTCGCACTCAGCTGAGCTCGCCGGTTGCTGCGAAGGCGCAGAAGGGCGTGATGGAGCTGTTGCTCATCAATCATCCGCTCGACTGCCCGGTGTGCGACAAGGGCGGCGAGTGCCCCCTGCAGAACCAGGCGATGTCGGCAGGCCGGTCCGAGTCACGGTTCGTCGAGGAGAAGCGCACGTATCCGAAACCGATTCCGCTGTCCACCGAGGTGCTGCTGGACCGCGAGCGGTGCGTGCTCTGCGCGCGGTGCACTCGATTCTCCTCGCAGATCGCGGGCGACCCGTTCATCGAGCTCGTCGAGCGAGGGGCGCTGCAGCAGGTCGGCATCTACGAGAACGAGCCGTTCGAGTCCTATTTCTCCGGCAACACCGTGCAGGTCTGTCCGGTCGGGGCACTGACCGGAGCGGCGTACCGATTCCGCGCTCGGCCCTACGACCTGGTGTCGACTCCGAGCGCCTGCGAGCACTGCGCCAGCGGGTGCGCGCAACGTACCGATCATCGCCGCGGAAAAGTGTTGCGCCGCCTGGCGGGAGACGACCCGACCGTCAACGAGGAATGGAACTGCGACAAGGGACGGTGGGCGTTCACGTACGCCACCGAGCCCGACAGGTTGACCACTCCGCTCGTGCGCACGGCAGACGGATCTCTGGAACCCGCGTCGTGGTCCGAGGCCATGGCAGTCGCGGCCGCGGGACTGAGCAAGGCCGATCGAGTGGGCGTGCTCGTCGGCGGCCGCGCAACCGTGGAGGATGCCTACGCGTATTCGAAGTTCACTCGGGTCACGTTGCGCACGAACGACATCGATTTCCGTGCTCGTGCACACAGCATCGAGGAGGCCGAGTTCCTCGCCTCGCATGTCGCCGGCGCCGACACGAACGTCACCTACGCGCGACTCGAGAACGCTCCCGCAGTGGTCCTGGTCGGATTCGAGCCCGAGGAAGAATCGCCCATCGTCTTCCTCAGACTGCGCAAAGCCGTCCGCACGAAGGGTCAGAAGGTGGCGGCCGTCGCGCCGTTCCTGTCGGCCGGGACGTGCAAGCTGGGCGCGTCGTTGATTTCCTGTGTGCCCGGCCAGGAGCCCGCGGCGCTCGCCGACCTCGGAGATCTGCCCGAGGGCAGTGTGATTCTGGTCGGCGAACGAGTGGCGGACACTGCTGGCGGCTACACGGCGGTCGTCGCCGCATCGCAGGAAACCGGTGCTGCCCTGGCCTGGATTCCTCGACGGGCAGGCGATCGTGGTGCGCTCGACATGGGAGCGCTGCCGACCCTTCTTCCCGGTGGGCGACCTGTCGGCGACGCAGGCGCGCGAACGGACCTCGCCGAGTTCTGGGGCACGACTGCAGTGCCCGACTCCGACGGGCTGGACACGACGGGAATCCTCGGCTCGGCGAGGTCGGGCGGCGCACTCGTGGTCGGCGGCGTCGAGCTCGCGGACCTGCCCGATCCCGCCGCCGCAGCAGCGGCGCTGAACAGCGCATCGTTCGTGGTCAGCCTCGAGATCCGCCACAGCAGCGTCACCGAACATGCGGACGTGGTGTTCCCGGTCGCTCCGGTGACCGAGAAGGCAGGGACCTATCTGGACTGGGAAGGCCGCTCGCGTTCCTTCGAGGCAGCGATTCCCGATTCGCGGTCGCTGACCGACGGCCGGGTACTCCATGCACTCGCCGCCCAGATGAACGCGCCCATCGGCCTTCCCGACGTCCAGAGCACGCGCAGCGAGATCGACAGGCTGGGATCCTGGACGGGCGCGCCTCCCCCAGCGCCGAGCCACGATCCATCTCCGGCCCCGACACCGAGCGTCGGCGAAGCCGTTCTCGCCACCTGGAGAATGCTGCTGGATGCCGGCCGCATGCAGGACGGTGAACCGCATCTCGCCGGTACCGCGCGCACCCCGGTGGTGCGGCTGTCCCCCGGCACGGCGGCAGAGATAGGCGTCTCCGAAGGTGATCCGGTGACGGTGTCGTCGGGCGGGGGATCGATCACCCTCCCGCTGGCGATCACCGACCTACCCGATCGGGTGGTGTGGCTGCCGATGCGCTCGACCGGGTCCGAGGTCAACTCGGCACTCGGAGTAGGCAACGGCGCCGTCGTCCGTGTCGAAGGCGCGTCGTCGTGAGCGGGACGTTCGGGACGGACCCGTGGTGGCTCGTGGTCGCGAAGTCGCTGGCGATCTTCGTCTTCCTGATCCTGACACCGCTCGTCTGCATTCTCGTCGAACGGAAGGTCATGGCGCGTATGCAGAACCGCGTCGGACCGAACCGAGTAGGGCCGGGCGGAATGCTCCAGAGCCTCGCCGACGGCGTGAAGCTGGCGCTGAAGGAAGGGATCGTCCCCAAGGGCGTCGACAAACCGATCTACCTTCTGGCTCCGGTGATCGCGACGGTGCCCGCGTTCATGGCCTTCGCCGTGATTCCCTTCGGACCCGAAGTGTCGATCCTCGGCCACCGGACTGCCCTGCAGCTGACGGACTTTCCGGTCGGAGTCCTGTACATCCTTGCCGTCACATCCGTCGGTGTGTACGGAATCGTGCTCGCCGGGTGGGCGTCGGGTTCGACGTACCCTTTGCTCGGAGGGTTGAGATCCACCGCGCAGGTCATCTCGTACGAGATCGCGATGGGCTTGTCCTTCACCGCGGTTTTCCTGTACGCGGGCACCATGTCGACATCCGGAATCGTTGCCGCACAGTCGAACACGTGGTACATCTTTCTGCTGTTCCCGTCGTTCGCGATCTATCTGACGTCCATGGTGGGTGAAACCAACCGCGCTCCCTTCGACCTTCCCGAGGCCGAGGGTGAGTTGGTCGGCGGATTCCACACCGAGTACTCCTCCCTGAACTTCGCGATGTTCATGCTCGCCGAGTACGTCAACATGGTCACGGTGTCCGCACTCGCGACAACACTGTTCCTCGGCGGATGGCATGCACCGTTCCCGATCAGCCTGTGGGACGGCGCGAATGCCGGGTGGTGGCCGGTTCTGTGGTTCACGCTGAAGGTGTGGCTCTTCCTGTTCGTCTTCATCTGGCTGCGAAGCACGTTGCCGCGACTGCGCTACGACCAGTTCATGAATCTCGGCTGGAAGGTTCTGATCCCGATCTCGTTGATCTGGATAATGCTCGTGGCCACCGTCCGCGCGTTCCGCATCGAAGGATACGGATCACTGGCTGTCGCGCTGGTCGTCGTCAGCGCCGTCGTGGCTCTGTCGGTAGCGGTCTTCGTCCGGCGCCGGTTGCACCGCGAGCCGGACGAGCCGTCCCCACCGTCCACGCACGACGAACCGTTCGATCCGTTCGCCGGCGGTTTCCCCGTCCCGCCGATGCCGGGACAGACACTGCCGACACCAGTGAAGGAGCGCAGCGATGCCTGAATTTCTCGGTCCGGTGGCAGGTTTCGGTGTCACGTTCTCGACGATGTTCAAGAAGCCGGTGACGGAGTTCTATCCCGAGGACAAGGTGCCGACCGCTCAGCGTTACCACGGCAGGCACCAGCTCAATCGTTACCCCGATGGCCTCGAGAAGTGCATCGGGTGCGAGCTGTGTGCTTGGGCGTGCCCGGCGGATGCGATCTACGTCGAGGGCGCGGACAACACCGACGAGGAGCGCTGGTCCCCCGGTGAGAGATACGGGCAGGTCTATCAGATCAACTATCTCCGCTGCATCGGATGCGGGCTGTGCATCGAAGCCTGCCCGACGCGCGCGCTGACCATGACCAACGAGTACGAGTTGGCCGACGACAACCGCGCCGACCTCATCTACGAGAAGGACCGCCTCCTCGCGCCGATGGAGCCGGGCATGGAACCCGCGCCACATCCCATGGCCGAGAACACGACTGCGGCCGACTACTACCGGGGGACGATCCGATGAGCACCGGAACCGCCGAGGCCGTCCAGTTCTGGCTGCTGGGCGGATTGGCGGTACTGGGTGCGATCGCGATGGTCTGCGCCACCAAAGCCGTGTACTCGGCTCTGTTCCTCGCGGTCACGATGATCATCCTGTCCGTGTTCTACATCGCGCAGGGCGCGGTGTTCCTCGGCGTCGTACAAGTCGTCGTCTACACCGGCGCGGTGATGATGCTGTTCCTGTTCGTGTTGATGCTCGTCGGGGTGGACTCGGCGGACTCGTTGACCGAAACGCTGAAAGGTCAACGGCCTGCCGCGATCGCCGCAGGCATCGGCTTCGGGCTCGTCGTCATCGGTGCGATCGGCAACGCATCGGTGGAGAGCGGGCGACCGGACTTCGTCGGACTCGACGCCGCCAATGCGGGCGGCAACGTCGAAGGCCTCGCCGAGCTCATCTTCGTTCGCTACCTCTGGGCGTTCGAACTCACCGGTGCGCTGCTGATCATCGCCACGGTCGGCGCGATGATCCTCGCCCACCGTGAGCGGTTCACCGAGCGGCAAGGTCAGCGCGAGCTGTCCGAGCAGCGCTTCCGCGACGGCACTCACGTCACGCCGATGCCGAGTCCCGGAGTGTATGCCCGGCACAACGCCGTCGACTGGCCCGCGCGTCTGCCCGACGGGTCACCGTCGGAGCTGTCCGTCAACCCGATGCACCGCGGTCACCGGGACGGTGAGATGTGAATCCCGAGAACTACCTGTATCTGTCGGTCCTCCTCTTCACGATCGGTGCGGCGGGTGTTCTGTTGCGCCGCAACGCGATCGTCGTGTTCATGTGCATCGAGCTCATGCTCAACGCCGCCAACCTCGCATTCGTGACGTTCGCCCGGATGCACGGCAATCTCGAAGGCCAGGTCTTCGCGTTCTTCACCATGGTGGTGGCTGCAGCCGAGGTGGTCGTCGGCCTCGCGATCATCATGACCATCTTCCGTGCCCGCCGCTCGGCCTCGGTCGACGACGCCAACCTGCTGAAGAACTGACATGGACGCCATCTGGCTGTTGCCGGCGCTGCCGCTGCTCGGCGCTGTCGTGCTGCTCGTCGGAGGCCGGCGAACCGATCGATGGGGACACGCGCTCGGAACCGTCATGGCCGCGGTGTCCTTCGGATTCGCCGTGGTCCTCTTCGTCGACATGCTGGGCCGGGCTGCAGACGACAGGGCCGTGACCACCACGCTGTTCAGCTGGGTTCCCGTCGAACAGTTGCAGGTGGACTTCGGCTTTCGCCTGGATCAACTGTCCATGTGCTTCGTACTTCTGATCACCGGTGTCGGCACGCTCATTCACGTCTATTCCATCGGGTACATGGCGGAGGACCCGGACCGGCGACGGTTCTTCGCGTACCTGAACCTCTTCCTCGCCGCGATGCTCCTCCTGGTGACAGCCGACAATTTCCTCGGACTGTACGTCGGCTGGGAAGGTGTGGGTCTGGCGTCCTACCTGCTGATCGGGTTCTGGCAGTACAAACCGTCGGCGGCGACGGCGGCGAAGAAGGCCTTCGTCGTCAACCGTGTCGGAGACATCGGACTGATGGTCGCGTTGATGATCATGTTCGCGAACTTCGGAAGCGTCTCGTTCACGGACGTCTTCTCCGGTACTGAGACTGCGTCCAGCGGAACACTCACCGCACTGGGCTTCGTTCTGCTCCTCGCAGCGTGTGGAAAGTCGGCCCAGGTGCCGCTGCAGTCGTGGCTCGGTGACGCCATGGAAGGCCCGACGCCGGTGTCGGCGTTGATCCACGCGGCGACGATGGTGACCGCCGGGGTGTATCTGATCGTCCGATCCGGACCCGTCTTCGAAGCAGCCCCCGCCGCGCAGACCGCGGTGATCGTCGTCGGTGCCGTGACACTGCTGTTCGGGGCCGTCATCGGTTGCGCGAAGGACGACATCAAGAAAGCGCTGGCCGCATCGACGATGAGCCAGATCGGCTACATGGTTCTCGCTGCCGGCCTCGGTCCGTCCGGCTACGCATTCGCGATCATGCTGCTTCTCGCCCACGGATTCTTCAAGGCCGGACTCTTTCTCGGTGCCGGTTCGGTGATGCACGGCATGAACGACGAAGTGAACATGCGCAAGTTCGGCGGCTTGAGAACCGTCATGCCCGTCACGTTCGTCACCTTCGGTCTGGGTTACCTCGCGATCATCGGTGTTCCCCCGTTCTCGGGTTTCTTCGCCAAGGACAAGATCATCGAAGTCGCGTTCGGTGCCGGTGGAGTACAGGGCGCCGTGCTCGGAATCGTCACGCTCCTCGGTGCAGGCCTGACCGCGTTCTACATGACCCGAGTCATGGTGATGACCTTCTTCGGCCAGAAGCGCTGGGAGCCCGGCGCGCACCCACACGAGTCGCCGTCGACCATGACCGTGCCGATGATCGTTCTGGCGGTGGGTTCGGTTGCGGCTGGGGCCCTGTTCACCGTCGGTGGCGCGCTGACGCACTGGCTGGAACCGGTCGTCGGCGAGGCCCAGGAAGCGCACGTCGTACCCGCGTGGCTGGTGACCGTGATGGCACTGACGGTCGTGGCCGTCGGCGTCGGGCTCGCGTATCGCCGCTACGCGAGAACTCCCGTACCGCCGATCGCGCCGACACCCGTCACCGCGCTGACGGCTGCCGCACGAGTCGACCTGTACGGAGACGCCGTCAACGAAGCGTTCCTGATGCGACCGGGTCTGAAGCTGGCCGAGGCCGCGCAGCGTTTCGACGACGTCGCCGTCGAGGGCGGAACCCGCACTCTTGCGGGCGGGCTGACGTCGCTGTCCGCTCGCATTCGTGGCACGCAGACCGGGTACGTGCGCTCGTACGCTCTGACGATGCTGGCCGGTACGGCGGTAGTCCTCGCGATGATGGTGGCGGTGATGGTGTGGTGACTACTCTTCCGTGGCTGACCGTGTTGTGGCTGCTTCCGGTGGCAGGTGCTGTCCTGACCCTGATTTTGCCTCGTACGAGGCCACAGCTCGCGAAGGTGTGCGCGCTCGCGACCTCGCTGCTGACTCTGGCGGTCGCAGTGGTGTTGTTCGTCGGCTTCGATCCGTCCGGTGACGAATTCCAGTTCGTCGAATCCCACTGGTGGATCGAGTCGTTCGGAGCTCGATACGAGCTGGGAATCGACGGCATCGCTCTGGTGCTCGTCCTGCTGACCACGGTCCTGCTTCCGATCCTGCTGGTAGCCGGATGGAACGACCCGCGCGTCGGGCAGTCCACGCACGTCTATGTCGCATCGATTCTGATCGTCGAGTCGATGGTCCTGATGTCCTTCTGTGCCCTCGACGTGTTGCTGTTCTACGTCTTCTTCGAGGCCATGTTGATCCCGATGTACTTCCTCATCGGAGGATTCGGCGGACCGGGACGCGCCGCCGCGGCCGTGAAATTCCTGTTGTACAACCTCGTCGGCGGTCTGGTGATGCTGGCTGCGGTCATCGGACTGTACGTCGTGGCGGGAACCTTCTCGTTCCGTGAGATCGCCGACACCGTTGCTCTCGGCGACCTCGGCGTCACCCCCGGAGTTCTGAACGCGTTGTTCCTCGGGTTCATGTTCGCTTTCGCCGTCAAGGCACCCCTGTGGCCGTTCCACTCGTGGCTACCCGATGCCGCCGTCGAATCCACCCCTGCCACAGCCGTTCTGATGATGGCCGTCGTGGACAAGGTGGGCACGTTCGCGATGCTTCGGTATTGTTTGCAACTCTTCCCCGAGTCGTCGTCGTACTTCGCGCCGGTCATCGTCACTCTCGCGGTCGTGGGCATCGTCTACGGCGCCGTACTGGCGATCGCGCAGACCGACGTGATGCGTTTGATCGCGTACACGTCGATCTCGCACTTCGGCTTCATCATTCTGGGAATCTTCGCCATGACCAGCCAAGGCCAGGCCGGTTCCGCGTTGTACATGGTCAATCACGGAATCTCCACGGCAGCACTGTTTCTCGTTGCCGGTTTCCTGGTCTCGCGTCGCGGCACCCGCGTCATCTCGCACTACGGTGGCGTCCAGAAGGTCGCACCGGTGCTGGCCGGCACCTTCCTCGTCGCCGGTCTGGCCACTCTGTCGCTACCGGGGCTCGCACCGTTCGTCAGCGAATTCCTGGTACTGATCGGCACGTTCGCGAAGTATCACGTCGCTGCCGTCGTGGCATCGATCGCGCTCGTGCTGTCCGCGATCTACATCCTGTGGCTGTACCAACGGGTCATGACGGGACCACGCCGCGCCGAGAACGACGGAATGAAGGATCTCGTACCGCGTGAACTCGCCGTGATGGGCCCGCTCATCGTGCTGCTCGTCGTACTGGGCGTGTACCCGAAGCCCCTGCTGGACATCGTTTCTCCTGCTGTGCAGTCGACAGTGACCACCGTGCAAGGCATCGACAACGTGGCCGACGTGCCGGAGGGACCCCGATGAACGACTCCGTCCTGACCGCGCCGAGCATCGAGTACAGCGTTCTGTCACCGATGCTGATCGTCTTCGCCGCAGCTGTTCTCGGCGTACTCGTCGAGGCGTTCGCACCGAGTGCCGCCCGTCGCCGCATCCAGACGACCCTCGCCCTGACTGCGACGACGGGGTCGCTGGTAGCGGTCGTCGTCCTGGCCGTGTCCGGCTCCAGCTCACCCGGCACCCGGGCCGTGATGGGCTCGGTCGTGGTCGACGGACCCTCACTGTTCCTCCAGGGCACCCTCCTGCTCGTAGCCGTGCCCTCGTTGCTCATGGTCGGGGAACGCTCACTCGAACGCACCCGGGTGGACTCCTTCGCCCCGCAGGCCTCCACCGTTCCCGGAAGTCTGTCCGAACGCCAGGCAGGCCAGGCAGGCGCGGCGCAGACGGAGGTGTTCCCGCTGACGATGTTCGCGATCGGCGGCCTTCTGCTGTTTCCCGCGTCGAACGATCTGCTCACGATGTTCGTTGCCCTCGAGGTGTTCTCGCTACCGCTGTACCTGATGTGCGGGTTGGCCCGTCGGCGCAGGCTCCTGTCGCAGGAAGCCGCGATGAAGTACTTCTTGCTCGGCGCGTTCTCGTCGGCGTTCTTCCTGTTCGGTACCGCGATGCTGTACGGGTACGCAGGCTCGCTCGAGCTCGGCCCCATCGGTGCTGCCATTGCTCTCGGCGACGGCAACGACGTGCTGGCCGTGCTCGGTACTGCACTCGTCGGTGTCGGCTTACTGTTCAAAGTCGGTGCGATTCCGTTTCATTCGTGGATTCCCGACGTGTATCAGGGTGCACCGACTCCGATCACCGCCTTCATGGCCGCCGCGACGAAGATCGCCGCGTTCGGTGCCATGCTCCGCCTGTTCTACATCGCACTGCCGGACCTGCGCGACGACTGGCGACCGGCGCTGTGGGCCGTCGCGATCGTCACGATGCTGGTGGGCGCTCTGCTCGCGGTCACTCAGACCGACATCAAACGGATGCTCGCGTACTCGTCGATCACCCACACCGGCTTCATTCTCACGGGCGTCGTCGCTCTGGACGCCGACGGGTTGTCCGCGACGATGTTCTATCTGTTCGTCTACGGGTTCAGCACAGTCTCGGCATTCGCCGTCGTCACCGTCGTGCGCGACGGCAACGGCGAGGTGACCGAACTGGCGCGATGGGCCGGCATCGGTCGTCGCTCCCCCGCGATCGCCGCCGTCTTCGCGTTGCTGCTGTTGTCGTTCGCGGGGATCCCGCTGACGGCTGGATTCGTCGGTAAGTTCGCAGTTTTCCAGGCTGCGGCCGGCAGCGGCGCGACCGCCCTCGTCGTCGTCGGGGTGCTCAGTAGTGCCATCGCCGCGATCTTCTACGTCCGCGTCATCGTTCTCATGTTCTTCGCCGAGCCCGTGGCCCCCACGAACGACAGTGACGACGGTGGGAGTCCCACCGTCGTCACTCCGGGTGTCGCAACAGCCGTGGCCATCGGCTTCGGCGTCGTCACGACTGTCGTTTTCGGTGTGTTTCCACAACCGCTGCTGGATCTCGCCGCGGGCGCGGCGGTCTGGTGAGTCCTACGGCGCCTTGACCGCCAGGACCGAGACCGGCGAGGTCAGCAGCAGACGCTGACTGACACTGCCGAGCAGGGCCTTTCCGACCCGGCTGCGCTTCCTTATTCCGATCACCAGACGCGTGACGTCGGGGAACACTTCCAACTCGTCGAGAACGGCGGCGACAGGGTCGCGGTCCTCACGCCCCTCACGTTCGACGACGGTGACCTTGCAGTCTTCCGGAAGCACGGAGAGGTCGAGCTTTCCCAGCGTCAGGTTGACCGCGATCAGATCGGTGCCGAGAAGCGCCGCCTCGTCCGCCGCGGCGGACAGCGAATGGATGCCCTCGGGGCTGTCGGTCACTGCAACCAGAACTGACATGAAATTACCTCTCTCGGTGTAGCGAACCTCTAGGAGTATTCCTTGCGGAACCGGTCTTCCAGTTCTTCCAGCGACTGACCGCGTGTCTCGGGGACCTGCGTGTAGATGAACACCAGCGCCAGGAGGCCGAGTACCACGAAGATGAAGAACGTCGGTGCGATCCCGAGGGCATCGACGACAGGCGGGAACAGGAGCGCCACAGCGGCATTCGCGATCCACAGCGCGAAGACACAGACACCGATCGCGAAGCTGCGGATCTTCAGCGGGAAGATCTCCGCCAGCATGAGCCAGACCAGAGGTCCGATGGTGCCCTGCATGCAGAAGACGAACAGCACGACGAAGACCAGGATGAAGTACGCCTTGACCGTGCCGTCGGGAAGCAGCAGTGCAGAGAGTCCGACCAAGAGATGGAACGTGGTGGTCAGAGCGAAACCACCGAGCAGCATCTTGCGACGATCCACCTTGTTCATCAGGTACAGGCCGACGGAGATACCGAGAACGCTGAACAGTCCGTTCAGGATGTTCGCGACGATGGCCGCGTTGGCGGAGAATCCGGCGTCACCGAGCAGCTGGGTACCGTAGTACATCACCGAGTTGATGCCGGTGAACTGCTGGAAGACACCGAGCCCGACGCCGATGTAGATCAGACGACGAATCCAGCGGACGGAAAGGTCGGTTGCACCGCCGGTCTTGGACAGCTTCTCTTCCTCCGCGAGCCGGTGGACCTCAGCCATTTCGGCTTCGGCGCGTTCGGGAGAGCGCACCTGCTTCAGGACCTCGAGTGCCTCGTCGTCGCGACCCTGCAGCACGAGCCAGCGCGGACTCTCGGGCATACGGAGCATTCCGACGAAGAGAACGATCGCGGGTGCAACGGCGACGAGGAGCATGAAGCGCCATACCGAGTCGTGTTCGCCCCAGACGTTGAAGATGATCGCGTTGATGATGAAGGCTGCGAACTGTCCGCTGACGATCATGACTTCGTTGCGGGTCACGACGCTGCCGCGCCGTTCGGCGGGCGAGATCTCGGAGAGGTAGACCGGCACCGTGGCCGACGCACCACCCACGGCCAAGCCGAGGATGAAGCGGAACAGCGCGAGAACCTCCCACGTGGGGGCGAGCACACAGCCGAGCGTTCCCACCATGAACACGATCGCGAGGAGGAGGATGTTGTGGCGACGTCCGAACTTGTCCGAGAGTCGGCCTCCGACGAGAGCGCCGATGGCGGCACCGAAGATCAGAATGCTGACGACGAAGCCCTCGGTGAACGTGCTGAGACCGAGGTCCTCCTTCAGGGGCTCAAGCGCTCCGTTGATCACTCCGGTGTCGTATCCGAAGAGCAATCCGCCGAAGGTCGCGATCACCGCGATGATGCCTAGCCGATGACTGTGTGTTCCTGCTGTGTCCGGTGGGAGAACTGCACCGGTCGATCCGTCACTACGGGTCATCTCGATCCAATCTTGTGTGCGTCCGAAGGAGTGTTCCTGCGACCGCATCCGATTCCTTGTACGTATGTCTTTACATATTTCTAGCCTGCTGAGAACTGGATCACAAGTTCCTCCTTCGAGGAAACTACTCACTGAATCGATCCGACCTGGGCCGACAGTATCGACTTTTGCCTGCAGCTACGCTGCGAATGTGCAACATGAAATGGCGAATTCCGCGCCGCCCACGCGTCGTCCTCGAGGTTGGCGAGTGGCCGCGGCCATCGTTGCCGCCTGCTGCGTACTGATCGGTGCGACGGGCGTCGTCGCCTACTTCACCGACACGCAGAACAGGTACGTAGTGGGGCTGGCGTCGTTCGCGCCGATCCTCATGGCGTTCTCCTTGCTCGGTATCGCCGCTGCCGCGGTGTCCCGACGCTGGATCCTGGCAACGGCATCGACCGCCGTGGCGGTGACGGCGTCGGCGCTGCTCGCACCGGTGTACATCGCAAGCGACCGAGCGGAGGCCGACACATCCGGCCAGGGGCAGGACATCGACGTTCTGCAAGCCAACCTGATGCTCGGGCTGGCCGATGCGGGCAACGTGCTGGACCTCGTCCGGTCACACGACATCGACGTCTTCACCGCACAAGAACTGACGTTCGACGCAGAGAGCGCGCTCGACGCCGCCGGAATCGCCGAGCTGCTGCCGTACCGCTACACCAGGCCGACACCGGGCGGCGGCGGAGGTACCGGCATCTTCAGTCGATTCCCGATCTCCGGAGAGCGCGAGCTCCCGGTGTTCACTCTGTCCAACCTGGCGGTCGATCTGGACGTCGGTACCGACGACCCCGTCCGTGTCTACTCGGTCCATCCGGTACCGCCCTACCCGTCGCCGACCCCACTGTGGGCATCGGAGATGGACATGCTGCGATCCGAGGTGTCGACGGCAACGTCGATGTCCACCGTGATCGTCAGCGGCGACTTCAATTCCACCAGATCTCACAGCAAGTTCAGGCACATCCTCGACGCCGGGTACGAGGACGCAGCGGACACCACGGGTAGCGGCTTGATACCGACGTACCCCACCGACAAGTCGTATCCACCTGTCGTCGGGATCGACCACGTCCTGACCCGTGGCGCACACGCCACCACACTGGAACGAGTGGCGATCGTCGGGTCGGATCATCACGGATTGATCGCCCGGATCCACGCACGATGATCGTGTTCGATCGCCGTTTCCAACCGATCAGTATCCTCGTCTGATTAGATAAACTGTCAACTATCTGCGGGTCGGTCATGTACGGGATGTAGAGGTCCTTGGAATGAGTTCGCTGCACGAGTGGTGGTCGCAACGGACCGACTACGTGTGGAACGTCGCCTACTCGCAGAGCCACCCGATCCTCCGCCAGAGTCGCGTCGCAATCGGATTGTGCTGTTGGTTCTACGGGCTGATCTGTCTGCTCGCGATCGCCACGCCGATCGTCTCCGACCATGTGGACATCGCCGTGATCGGAACGTTCGGGGCCAGTTCGGCAGTCGTCGGCTGCCTGTGGATACGCGGACCCTGGCCGACCTACCGGCACTCCTTGCTCTTCGTTGCGTTCGCCGAGATCGGCGTCGCCAGCGTTTTGTTCAGCATCGACGACAGACCGGTCGCATTGCTGTGTGCAGCATTGTTCGGCGTCATGGGCCAGTACGTCTCCGCGTACCACGACACGACTGTTTTCGTCGCACACCAGGTGTGGGCATTGTGCACCTGCGCCGGTCTGTACGCCCTGGCGATCTCCTACTCCGACGCCGATTTCGCGCAGATGACGGCGTATCTCATCGTTCTCGTCATGGTTCTGGTGTCGTCCCCTATCCTCACTCAGGCGTACCTGACGTTTCTCAAGAGGGATGCCGCCGTCGCACACTTCGACCCGTTGACCGGCCTGCGGAACCGTCGCGGACTCGACTCGGCTGTCGGTGTGATGGCCGACGGAGCAGCGGGCGTCGCGGTCCTCGTCGCAGATCTGGACAACTTCAAGGCGGTCAACGACGGATTCGGTCACAGCTTCGGCGACGATGTTCTGCGCAAGACAGCCCAGGCCATCAACGCGAATTTTCCTCTACCGGCCGTGACCGCTCGCACCGGCGGTGAGGAATTCGTCGTGGTCTCCGCCGGACCGCTGTCGGAGATGTCCCGGGCGGCCGAAGCGCTGCGCAATGCGATTCCGGCCTGCAATTCCGCAGGCGTGACCACCACGAGCATCGGCATCCACTATCGGGAGATCGCGATCCAGGCCGTCCCCGAACTACTCGACGAGTTGCTCGACAGCGCCGACACCGCGATGTACCGAGCCAAGAGCCACGGCGGCAACTCGGTGGAGATCGACGTCTACGACGGTGACATCAGGACCGGTTCCTGATGGCATCATGAGCGAATGAGTTCCAACGATCTCTTCGGAGGCCCACGGAGATTGGCGGCTGTCGTGGCTGTCATCGTCGTCGTCGCACTTCTCGCTCTCGGAGCCACTCTTCTCGTTCGCCATCTCCTCGGACCACCGGAAGGTCCGTCGCCGTACGACACTCCTGCGTCCTCGGAGGTGTCGACTCCGTGACCGAACCGGACCGCGCGCATCGACAGTTCGCGTGGACGGTTCGGTTCGACTGGGGCACCTCGGGCGCATCGGCAATCGCTTCCGGCGCGGACGTTGCCGTCGTCGTCGACGTTCTGTCGTTCACCACCACGTTGACCGTCGCCGCCGATGCCGGTACCGCGGTGGTGCCCTGGGCCGTCGGGCAGGATTCGGCCGCCGAGTACGCCCGCCGCACCGGTGCCGTCATGGCGGTACGGCGGCGCGATGCGGGCCAGGGCGACATCAGCTTGTCCCCGGCCACGCTCCGATCGGGGACGCCGCCACACCGGCTCGTGCTGCCGTCGCCGAACGGGTCGACGATATCCGCGCAGCTGGCTTCGGAAGTACCGGTGTGTACCGGGGTCTCGCTTCGCAACGCACCGGCTGCGGCGCAGTGGATCGCCGCGACCACCGATACCGACGCCGTCGTTGCGGTGATCGCCGCCGGAGAACACTGGCCGAACGGTGCCCTGCGACCGAGCGTCGAGGACCTGTGGGGAGCTGGATTGCTCCTCGCGGAACTGGCCGACAGGCGCCCGGACTGCAGTCTGTCGCCGGAGGCAGAGATGGCCCGCGACGCGTGGAAGGCCGTGTCCGGTCGGCTCCCCCACGCTCTGGCCGAATCGGCGTCAGGACGCGAACTGATCGACTCGGGGTACGAGATCGACGTCACGATCGCTGCGGAAGTCGGCTCCTCGCGATCCGTGCCCGTACTGACGTCAGGAATGTTCGTCGACGCGGCATCGCACGACGACGCTGTGTGACCGGCGCAACATTTCACTGTCCCGCCCGAGCCCCGGAACTGCGAAAACGTCGACGACGTGCGGACACGAGGCTGTCCGTTATTTGGTCTTTGATACCCGATCACGGATCATACGAGCGTGAGCATTCCGAACGTCGCCCCGAAGACGACCGTTGTCGTACCCACGTACAACGAACGCGAGAACCTCCCGAAGCTCGTCGAGCTTCTCGCCGGTCTGGAACTCGAGAACCTTCATGTGCTCGTGGTCGACGACAACTCCCCCGACGGCACGGGCAAGCTCGCCGACGAACTCGCCGAGACAGGGCCTTTGCCGGTGACGGTTCTGCACCGCACCGAGAAGAACGGGCTCGGCCGGGCGTACGTGGCCGGCATGAGCCGCGCACTCGACGACGGTGCGGACATCGTCGTCCAGATGGACGCGGACCTGTCCCACCCCGCCGACGTCATCCCCACGATGGTGCGCACGCTCACGACGACGGACGCAGCCGTTGTACTGGGTTCGCGCTACGTCCCGGGCGGCGCCGTGGCCAGCGATTGGCCCTGGCATCGGAAGGCACTGTCTGCATGGGCCAACTTCTACGTCAACGCGATTCTTCGGTTGAAGGTCAAGGACGCGACCGCGGGCTTCAAAGCCTGGCACGCTGCGACGCTGCGGGCGATCGACGTGAAGTCGGTCGAGAGCAACGGCTATGCGTTCCAGGTGGAGATGAACCACCGCACCGTCCGACGCGGCTTGAAAATCGCCGAGGTCCCCATTCGCTTCGAGGAACGCAACGACGGCGAATCCAAGATGAGCCTCGCCGTGCAGCTCGAATCCGCAGCCGTACCGTGGAAGTTGCTCTTCGGAGTCAGGCGGCCTTGACCTTCGCCGCGTAGGTGTCGACGTACTCCTGGCCCGAGAGCTCCATCAGCGAGTACATCACCTCGTCCGTCGCGGACCGCACGACGGCGTGGTTGCCCGCGTGCTCTCGGTATCGAGCGAAGTCGATGGGCGCGCCGAACTTCACGACGATCTTCGCCGGTCGCCACATCTTGCTGCCGACCGGATTGAATTTCTCGGTACCGAACATGACCACGGGAACGACGGGCGCCCCGGATTCCAGCGCAACTCTCGCCATTCCTGTCTTCCCCTTGTACAGCCTGCCGTCCGGAGACCTCGTCCCTTCGGGGTAGATGGCCCATATTCCGTTGTCGGCAAGTATTTTTCGTGCTGCAGCCAGGGCTGGATCGCCCGCCCCTGCACCGGAGCGGTCGACGGGGACCTGACCTGCACTCGTGTAGAACCAGCACAGCACCCGACCCTTGAGGCCCGATCCCGAGAAGTACTCGCTCTTGGCGATGAAACGGATTCTGCGCCTGACGACCAACACCAGGAAAAACGAGTCGACCACCGTCAGGTGGTTACCCGCAAGAATGACGGGGCCGGACTGCGGCAGATGCTCCATGCCCTCGATGCGTGGTCTCCCCAGCAATCGCAGAACAGGGCCGATCAGAACGTATTTGAACATCCAGTACCACATGAGCGGTGCACTCCCTCGAGTCTGCCGAAAACAACGAGTCGTGGACATCGTCTCCGTCCATAGTAGACACTGTCTACTATGGACGGGCACGAAACGCCCGCCGCGCGTTTGATCGACGCGGCGGAGACGCTGTTGGAGACCGAAGGAATTTCAGGGGTGACGGTCCGATCCGTCGCACGGGCCGCGGGACTGTCGCACGGCGCACCACGGCGCTACTTCCCGACCCTCGCAGCTCTGCACGCAGCCGTAGCGCAGCGGGGCCTGCACGACCTCCGCCGGAGAATCGAACTCGAAGTAGGCGCCAACACCGACCCCGCGCCGCGATTGAAGGCCGCGGCCCTCGCCTATGTGCGCTACGCCGTCGAACGACCCGCCATGTTCGCACTCGTGTTCCGTCACGACGTTCTCGCGAACTCGGGAATGCATCTTCGCGGAACGTCGTTGCCGCTGTTCGCGTTCGTCACCGACCTCGTCGAACCGTTGGCAGGCACCGACGCTCACGTCCGAGCAGTACAGGTTTGGACGGCGGTCCACGGAATCGCTGCGCTGAGCTCGACGACCGCACTGTCGGTGGTCACCGAGGTCGACTCGACCGCTCTGGTGAATGCAGCGGTCGAGTCGATCGTCGACGCACGCCGAAGCGACGCCATCCGAGCCGACGAGAATCAGCCGGCTATGGATTTCACCGACGCGGGCAGCTGACGGACGCTCGTGTACGGGCCGACCACCGCAGCACCGAAAGGCCGCGACAACAGGACCCGAGCCACGTCGCGCACCTCGCTCACGGTCACCTGATCGATCCGGGCCAGGGTCTCCGAGATGTCCCGATGATTGCCGTAATTGAGCTCGCTGCGGCCTATCCGGTTCATCCGTGACCCCGAATCCTCCAGCCCGAGGACGAGTCCGCCGCGCAACGAGCCCTTCGCTCGCGCGCACTCCTCCTCGGTGATGCCGTCGGAGGCGACCTGCGCGAGAACCTCACGCACCACCGTCGTCACCTCGGCGAGGTTCTCGGGCTGACACCCGGCGTACACCGAGAAGGCCCCGGAATCGGAGAAGGTGTCCACCGACGAGTAGACCGAATAGGCCAGCCCGCGCTCTTCACGGATCTCCTGGAACAGGCGCGACGAGAGCCCGCCTCCCACAGCCGCATTGAGTACGGACAGCGCCCACCGGTGTCCCTCGTGCCTACCGAACGCGCGCACCCCGAGCGACAAGTGAGCCTGTTCGCTGTCTCGTCGTTCGAAACGAAGTTCGGGACGATGACGAAGTCTCGCCAGACCGTCGCGCCGGGGAGCAGGCTTGACGCCCTTGTGCAGATGACCCGCGAATGCGCGTTTGACCAACGCCACCGCCTGGCGGTGATCGACGTTGCCCGCCACCGCCACGACCATCCGCTCCGGTGTGTACCGACGCGTGTGGAAGGAACGCAGCTGAGCGCGCGTCATGTCCTCGATGGATTCCACGGTCCCGATGACGGGCCGGCCGAGCGGATGATCACCGAACATCGCCTCGATGAACAGATCACCGAGGAGATCCTCCGGATCGTCGTCGCGCATCGAGATCTCCTCGAGAACGACCTGACGCTCGACGTCGACATCACTTGCACGACAACGCCCGCGGAGGACGACATCACTGACGAGGTCGATTGCCAAACCGAGATCGTCGTCGAGGACGTGAGCGTAGAAGCACGTGCTCTCCTTCGAGGTGAACGCGTTCAGTTCACCGCCGACCCCGTCCATGACCTGAGCGATCTGCAACGCGCTCCGCGTCGGCGTCGACTTGAACAGCAGATGCTCCAGGAAATGAGCGGCACCGGCCACCGACGGACCCTCGTCCCGCGAACCCACGCCCACCCATACACCGACCGACGCCGACCGAACTCCCGGCACGAACTCGGTGACCACACGAAGACCACCGGGCAGCGTGGTGCGTTCGACACCCAGGTTCTGCCCGGCGGGATCCGAAACGGCAGAACGGTACGTCCCGTAGGAACGTACCGTTCTGCCTTGTTGCTTCTTACTCAGCGTTTGCCTCGGCAGGTGCGTCGGCCGGAGCCGAATCGGACGAGCCTGCAGCAGCTGCTCCCTCTTCCTCGACGGGAACGAGGCTGATCTTGCCGCGGTTGTCGATATCGGCGATCTCCACACGAAGCTTCGATCCGACGCTCACGACGTCCTCGACCTTGTTGATGCGCTTGCCGCCGCCGAGCTTCGAGATGTGCACCAAGCCGTCGCGGCCGGGAAGCAGCGAAACGAATGCACCGAAAGCCGTTGTCTTGACGACGGTTCCGAGGAAGCGCTCGCCGACCTTCGGCAACTGCGGATTGGCGATGGCGTTGATCTTGTCGATCGCGGCCTGAGCGGACGGACCGTCCGCTGCACCGACGTAGACGGTGCCGTCATCTTCGATCGAGATGTTGGCGCCGGTCTCCTCGGTGATGGAGTTGATCATCTTGCCCTTGGGTCCGATGACCTCACCGATCTTGTCGACGGGAACCTTGATGGCCGTGACACGAGGTGCGTACGGGCTCATCTCGTCCGGCGCGTCGATGGCCTCGGCCATGACCTCGAGGATCGTGGTGCGTGCGTCCTTCGCCTGCGACAGCGCGCCTGCCAGAACCTTCGACGGGATTCCGTCGAGCTTGGTGTCCAGCTGAAGTGCCGTGACGAAGTCCTTGGTACCAGCGACCTTGAAGTCCATGTCGCCGAAGGCATCTTCGGCGCCGAGGATGTCGGTCAGTGCAACGTAACGGGTTTCGCCGTCGACCTCGTCGGACACCAGGCCCATGGCGATGCCCGCGACGGGAGCGCGCAGCGGCACACCGGCATTGAGCAAGGACAGCGTCGACGCGCAGACCGAACCCATCGAGGTCGAGCCGTTGGAGCTCAGCGCCTCGGAGACCTGGCGGATGGCGTACGGGAACTCGGCCTGGCTCGGCAGAACCGGCAACAGCGCGCGCTCGGCGAGCGCACCGTGGCCGATTTCGCGACGCTTCGGCGATCCGACGCGACCGGTCTCACCGGTCGAGTACGGCGGGAAGTTGTAATGGTGCATGTAGCGCTTGGACGTCTCGGGTCCGAGCGAGTCGACCTGCTGCGCCATCTTGACCATGTCGAGTGTCGTGACACCGAGGATCTGCGTCTCGCCGCGCTCGAACAGCGCCGAGCCGTGGGTACGCGGAATGATCGCGACCTCGGCGGACAGCGAACGAATGTCGGTGACGCCACGGCCGTCGATACGGAAGTGGTCGGTCAGGATGCGCTGACGCACCGACTTCTTGGTCAGCGCGCGGAACGCGGCACCGATTTCCTTCTCACGACCCTCGAACGAGTCGGAGACCTGCTCGAGTACCTGAGCCTTGACCTCGTCGAGCTTGTTCTCGCGCTCGGCCTTGCCTGCGATCGTCAGTGCCTCGCTCAACGGGATCTGAGCTGCATTGGCGACGGCGTCGTAGACGTCGGACTGGTACGGCGGGAACAGGGGGAAGTCACCGGTCGGCTTGGAGGCCTTGGCGGCGAGCTCCTGCTGTGCGGTACACAGCGCAGCAATGAACGGCTTCGAGGCTTCGAGCCCCTCGGCCACGATGGATTCGTTCGGTGCCTGTGCGCCGCCCTCGATGAGCTCGATGACGTTCTCGGTGGCCTCGGCCTCGACCATCATGATCGCGACGTCGGCGTCGGCGCCGGAGCCCGAGACGATGCGTCCCGCGACGACCATGTTGAAGACGGCCTTCTCGAGCTGCTCGACCGTCGGGAACGCGACCCACTGCTTGTCGATGAGCGCGACACGCACACCACCGATGGGGCCGGAGAACGGCAGGCCTGCGATCTGCGTGGACGCGGATGCCGCGTTGATGGCCACGACGTCGTAGAGATCGGCCGGGTTGAGGCTCAGGACGGTGATGACGACCTGGATCTCGTTGCGGAGACCGTCGACGAACGTCGGGCGCAGCGGCCGGTCGATGAGGCGGCAGGTGAGGATGGCGTCGGTGGAGGGGCGACCCTCACGACGGAAGAACGATCCGGGGATGCGTCCGGCGGCGTACATCCGCTCTTCGACGTCGACCGTCAGCGGGAAGAAGTCGAACCCTTCGCGCGGGCTCTTGCCTGCCGACGTGGCGGACAGCAGCATGGTGTCCTCGTCGAGGTAGGCAGCGACGGCGCCGGATGCCTGCTGGGCGAGGCGACCGGTCTCGAACCGGATGCTGCGCTTGCCGTAGGTGCCGTTGTCGATGACGGCAGTTGCTTCGTAGACGCCTTCTTCGACGTCCAGGTTGGTGGTGTCTGTCATTCTCTTCTTCTCGTCCTCTCGTCTTTGCCGTGCGCGCACCGACGGACCACTGGCCCCGCTGCCATGTGCAGGCAGGGCTGCGGTCGCTGTTGCTCGGGGGCGGCCATCGATCGAAGCCCTGGGGACGAGAGCTTCGTCCGCCAAGGCCACTACCGAAGACCGACACCCTGGGTGCATCGGGCGATCACGGCGATGTGCGAACACCCATGTGTTCGCTTGTCTTGCTGGCGTGCCAAACACAGATAGCCAACGAGGAACAGTCTAAGCACTGCCTCGTTGGCTACTGCATATTTCGAAGACGGCCCACTTTCGCGGGCGCGTCGGCGCCGATGTTATCGACGCAGTCCCAGACGCTCGATGAGCGAACGGTACCGGGTGACATCCACCTTCGCGATGTACTTCAGCAGGCGACGACGACGTCCCACCAGCAGCAGCAGGCCGCGGCGGGAGTGGTGGTCGTGCTTGTGCTTCTTCAGGTGCTCGGTGAGGTCGGTGATGCGCTTGGTGAGCATCGCGACCTGCGCCTCGGGCGAACCGGTGTCGGTCGGGTGCAAGCCGTACTCGCCGAGAACGGCCTTCTTCTGTTCGGTGGTCAATGCCACTGGTACTACTCCTGATCACTGACGTCCGCGGGAAAGGAAAGCGGCGCAGCCACCACGGACCGCAGCATGCACCGAGAAGGCAGCCTACCAGGAGAGGCAGCCGGTCACGAAAGTCGGTCGGTCAGGGCGGCGCGGGCCTTCTCCGCGTCCCGACCCATCTCCTCGATCAAGTCGTCGATCGATTCGAACTTCTCCATTCCGCGAATCCGCTCGACGAAATCGACCGCGACGTGCTGTCCGTAGAGGTCACCGTCACTGTCCAACACGAACGCCTCGACCGTCCGGGTCCGACCCGAGAACGTCGGGTTGGTGCCGACGGACACGGCAGCACGGTGACGTTCACCCGGAGTCACGGTGCCGATGACCGGGCCGGGACCGAGCACGGTGAACCACGCCGCATAGACGCCGTCCGCCGGGATGGCCGAATACATCGGCGGCGCGACGTTCGCCGTCGGATATCCCAGTTGGCGTCCGCGCCCGTCACCGTGCACGACGACGCCCTCGACGCGGTGAGGACGCCCCAACGCCGCAGCAGCCGCGGACACGTCACCCGCGTCGACACACGAACGGATGTACGTGGACGAAAAGGTGACCGCATGCTCGGCCAGAAGATTGACGCCGTCGACGGCGAAACCGGATCGGTCGCCGACCTTGCGCAGCAACTCGACGTTGCCGAGCGCCTTCTTGCCGTAGGTGAAGTTCTCCCCCACCACGACCTCGGCGACATGCAACCGCTCCACCAGTATCTCGTGGACGTAGCGCTCCGGCGTCAGCTTCATCAGTTCGGGAGTGAACGGCATCACACAGAACACGTCGATGCCCAATTCTTCCGCCAGCTCGGCCCGACGCGTGAGCGTCGTCAGCTGCGCCGGATGCGTTCCGGGCCGCACCACTTCCATCGGGTGCGGATCGAAAGTCATGAGCACACTGGGTATTCCACGCTCCTCGGCCGACGTCACCGCACGGCTGATCAACTGGGCGTGACCACGGTGGACGCCGTCGAATACGCCGATCGTGAGAACACAACGACCCCAGTCGGCAGGTACATCGTCGAGACCTCGCCATCTCTGCACGAGGAGAAGCCTACGGCCCGCGTCGGCGTGGGTCACTTCCGGATGGACATGTCGCGGCGAACAGCAGTGGACAAACCTGCAAACACTCTGCCAAGATTTCGGCGTGCCGAACTTATTTCTTCGACGCATCGCAGCCGTCCTGCTCGGCGTTGCGATTCTGGCGGGCTGCGCCCGCTCCGTAGGCGACGACGAACCGATCATCGCCGACGACGGGCGCCCGCTCGTCCTCACGACGTTCACGGTGCTTGCAGACATGGCACGCAATGTCGCCGGGGACCACCTGCGCGTCGAGTCGATCACCAAGGCCGGCGCCGAGATCCACGGATACGAGCCGACGCCGGGAGATCTGCGGACGGCAGAGGGAGCCGAGCTCATTCTCGACAACGGCCTGGGACTCGAATCGTGGTTCGAGAAGTTCGTCGAACGAGTTCCCGCACCGCACGCCGTCGTCAGCGCTGGTGTCGAGCCCGTGTTCATCCGTGACGACGCGTACGCCGGGAAGACCAACCCACACGCCTGGATGTCTCCCGTCGTCGCCGAGACCTACGTGGACAACATCGCCGCGGCGTTCGTGCGCCTCGATCCGGCCAACGAGTCGGACTACCGCGCCAATGCCGAGAGCTACAAGCTCGAATTGCGCGCTGTCGGCGACGAGCTGAAGCGCGATCTCGATCGGCTGCCCGCCGAGCAACGTGCCCTCGTGTCGTGCGAGGGTGCGTTCAGCTATCTCGCCCGGGACTTCGACCTGCAGGAGGCCTACCTCTGGCCGGTCAACGCCGAGCAGGAAGGCACGCCGAAGCAGGTGGTGTCCGCGATCCGGTTCGTCGAGGACAACGACGTACCCGCGGTGTTCTGCGAGTCGACCGTGTCCGACAAGGCACAGCTGCAGGTAGCCGAGGACACCGGAGCACGCTTCGGCGGCAAACTGTTCGTCGACTCGCTCAGTGGTCAGGACGGTCCCGTACCCACCTACCTCGACCTTCTCGCATACGACGCTCGCACCATCACCGACGCACTACTCGGAAAGCCGGAATGACCACCATGACACCAGCACTGGACATCGTCGGAGTCTCCGTCGCCTACCGTGAGGTGACCGCGCTGAGCGACGCCTCCCTCACCCTCGAATCCGGCCGCGTCTGCGGCCTCGTGGGCATGAACGGATCCGGCAAGTCGACCCTGTTCAAAGCGATCATGGGCGTCGTCCGACCGAACACCGGATCCATTCGAATCCATGGAGGGGCGCCCGCCGCCGCCCGCAAGAACGGGACGGTCAGTTATGTCCCGCAGAGTGAGTCGGTGGACTGGACGTTCCCCGTCAGCGTCCGAGACGTGGTGATGATGGGTCGCTACGGGAAGCAGAATTGGATGCGCTCACCACGTGCACGGGATCACGACGCCGTCGACGCCGCCCTGGACCGAGTGAACCTCACCGACCTCGCGGATCGCCAGATCGGCCGACTGTCGGGCGGCCAGCGCAAACGAGCGTTCGTGGCGCGAGCCATCGCCCAGGAGGCGTCACTCCTGCTGCTCGACGAACCGTTCGCAGGGGTGGACAAGCGCACCGAGGCCACCATCACTCGGTTGCTGAAGGAAATCGCGGCGGCCGGCTCGACGATCCTCGTCTCGACGCACGACCTGCACGCTCTCCCGGATCTGTGCGACGAGGCCGTCCTGCTTCAACAGCGGGTCCTGATGCACGGAGATCCCCGAGAGGTTCTGAAACCGGACAACCTGGCATTGGCCTTCGGCGTCTCGACCACATCGGAAGCGAGCTGACCATGGTTCTCGTCGACATCATCGTCGAACCTCTGCAGTACACCTTCATTCAGCGTGCGCTGCTCGTGACGGTCGTCGCATCGATCGTGTGCGCGGTGTTGAGCTGCTGGCTCGTGCTGATCGGATGGTCGCTCATGGGCGACGCCGTCTCGCACGCCGTCCTTCCCGGCGTGGCGCTGTCCTATCTACTCGGCGCACCGTTCGCGATCGGCGCACTGCTGTTCGCACTGATCGCCGTCGGAGCGATCGGCGTCGTCCGCAACACCACCTTGGTGAAGGAGGACGCCGCGATCGGGGTGGTGTTCACCACTCTGTTCGCGCTCGGTGTCGTGTTGATCTCGAAGTTTCCGAGCCAGATCGACCTCAATCACATACTGTTCGGCAACCTCCTCGGAGTGTCACGCGGCGACATGTGGCAGGTGATCGTGCTCGGCGGTCTCGCGTTCGGCGTGATGGTCGCCAAGCGCCGGGACTTCACGCTGTTCGCGTTCGACCGCACGCAGGCTCAGGCCGTCGGCATCTCCCCGACCGTGCTCTCGGGTCTGATGTTGACGCTGCTCGCCCTCACCACCGTCGTCGCGCTTCAGGCCGTCGGAGTGATCCTCGTGGTCGCCATGCTCATCACGCCAGGCGCCACCGCGTACCTGCTGACCGATCGCTTCGGGCGGATGCTCGTGCTCGCGCCGACCATCGGCGTCGGCTGCGCCGTGGTGGGCATCTACGTCAGCTTCTACCTCGACGTGTCGTCAGGCGGCATGGTTGTGCTGGCACAGGGACTGGTGTTCCTGCTCGCGTACCTGTTCAGCCCGAGCCAGGGTCTGGTGACTCGCGCGGTGCGCAGGCGCACGGAGGTCGCGGCCTGAACGCGCCGGAGGCAACGTGTCATTTCCGAGTGGATTGCCTAAGCTCGCTTTCGTGGCGGAAAGAACCGGTGAACCTATCGCGGCCGAAAACGTGCAACTGTCGGCCGTTGCACAGGACTACCTGAAGGTCATCTGGACAGCCAGCGAGTGGAGCGAGGACTCGGTCAGCACCAAGATGTTGTCGGAGCGCATCGGAGTGTCCGCATCCACGGTGTCCGAGGCAATCCGCAAGCTGGCCGACCAGGGCATGGTCGACCACGCGCGCTACGGCGCGATCTCGCTGACCGAACGCGGACGCACCGCGGCGATCGCGATGGTGCGTCGTCACCGCCTGATCGAGACCTTCCTCGTTCGCGAACTCGGTTACGGATGGGACGAGGTGCACGACGAAGCCGAGATCCTCGAGCACGCGGTCTCGGATCTCATGATGGCGCGGATCGACGCCAAACTCGGCTTCCCCGAACGCGATCCGCACGGCGACCCGATCCCGTCCGTCGACGGCGACATCGCCTCACCGGAAGCAACGCGCCTGAGCGACTACGTGGACGGGCAGTGTGGCCGCGTTGCCCGCATCTCGGATTCCGATCCGGCGATGCTTCGCTACTTCGACTCCGTCGGTATCACCCTCGACCTGTCGATCACCGTCGTCGAGCGCCGTGACTTCGCCGGAACGGTCGCCATCGAACTCGGCAAGACCGAGAGCGCAGGCCCGATCGACCTCGGCCAACGGGCCGCCGAGGCGATCTGGATGATCCCCGCCTGACGACGGTGCCCTACAGGCCGCGCAGTGTCGCCGGCCTCACGACCATCACCGAACTTGCACGCTTGCCCTTCTCCTGCAACAGGGCGATGGTGTGACCGGTCGGATCGATCGCCGCATACACCCCCGACAGACCGATCGGATCGAGCCACCGCCCCTGGCTGATCGACTCTGCTTCCTCCGCACTGATCTCACGGTGCGGAAACGCCGTCCTCGCGGCCTCGTCGATATCCAGGCTGACCGACGGTGATTCGGCAAGGTCCTCCAGCGTGCGCGCATGTTCGAGAGTGAAGGGACCGACTCTCGTGCGGCGCAGCACCGTCAGGTGGCCACCCACCCCCAGCGCGTCGCCGAGATCACGCGCCAGAGCACGCACGTAAGTTCCGGACGAACAGTCGACCTCCACGTCGAGATCGACGAAACCGCCGTCCGGCACGTCCTGTCGGCCCACGACATCGAACCTCGTCACCGTCACTCGCCGTGACGGAATCGTGAAGTCCTCGCCGGCCCGCACCAACTTGTGCGCGCGCTGACCGTCCACCTTGATGGCGCTGACACTGGACGGGACCTGATCGATCTCACCGGTCAACACGGCCACGTGCCGAGCGACCGCCTCGTCCGTCACTGCCGACGCGTCGACGTCGAGGACGGTGTCCCCTTCGGCGTCATCGGTGGTCGTGGTACGCCCGAGCCGGATGGTCGCGGTGTACGCCTTGGTCGTCAACGCCAGCAGACCGAGCATCTTCGTCGCCCGTTCGATTCCCAACACGAGCACCCCCGTGGCCATCGGGTCCAAGGTCCCCGCATGCCCGACCTTGCGGGTGTTCAGCAACTTTCGGCACGACGCGACCACGTCGTGGCTCGTCACCCCGGCTTCTTTGTCGACGATCAACAACCCGGCGCCGACGAGGCCGGACGACAACTTCCCACGTGCAGACACGGGAGTTCATTCTGCCAGGAGGCAGGTCAGGTCACTGCAATCGCCGTGACGATCAGTCCGTCGGAGACGAGCCATCTACCGTCGAACGAGCTCAGCGGGGGTCCACTGATCGTGGTGCCCGGCACCAGAAGGTTCGAGTGGAACGTTCCGGACAGATCGGTTCCCGTACCCGTTCGCTCGAACGTGATGTGGGCGTCCTCGAATCCGAGCCATCTGCCCGTCAGCGGCTCCCACGCCTTGTAGGTGGCTTCCTTGGCGCAGAACAGAAGCCGATCCCAGTGAAGACTGGAATCCGCCCCCGACAGCCACTCACGTTCCTTGTCCAGGCTCACGGCATCGAGAACCCCGTCGGGTAGAGGGCCGTGAGGTTCGGCGTCGATACCCACCGAGCGGATCTGCAGGGCGTGCGCCAGGACGGCACCTCGATACCCGTCGCAATGCGTCAGCGAGCCGACGACACCCTTGGGCCATTGCGGCGCACCGGACTTGCCGCGCAGGATCGGAGCCGGCTCGACACCGAGCTTGTCCATCGCAACGCGGGCGCAGTGACGGGCCGACGTGAATTCACGCTTGCGTTTGTCCACCGCCTTCGCCACGAGCGGCGCCTCGAGCGGATGCGGTTGCAGCCCGGGCGGATCTTCGAAGAGTTCTGCAGCGACGACACCGTTCGGCAGGATCGACTCGATCACTTGTTCGCCCTCATCTTCTCTACTTCCGCCTCCATTTCGGGAGTCACCGTGAAGTGACCGCCCCATTTGTTCAGCGTGCCCTCGGGGTACTCGGGAACCGGGAGAATCTGACGCAGCACGTTCGACGGCAGACCACGTCGCTGCCACTCTCGCGGGTAGCCGACGGACACCTCCTCGAACCGCACCCCGTCGTAATATGTCGTCCGCGGAATGTGCAGATGCCCGTAGACCGAGCAGATCGCGTTGTAACGGGTGTGCCAATCCGCGGTCAGCGTCGAGCCGCACCACAAAGCGAACTCCGGATAGAACAGAACGTCGGTCGGCTGCCGAACCATCGGGAAGTGATTGATCAAAACCGTGGGAACGGAAGTGTCGAGCGCGTCGAGTCGTGCACGAGTGCTGTCGATTCGAGCCCGGCACCAAGCGTCCCTGGTGGCGTACGGCTGGGGCGAGAGAAGGAATTCGTCCGTTGCGACGACGTTCTTGTCCCGCGCGATCTTCAGTCCGTGCTCCTTGTCGATCGCACCTCGCGGCAGAAACGAGTAGTCGTAGAGGAGGAACATCGGTACCAACGTCGCCGGTCCCCCTTCGCCCTCCCAGACCGGGTACGGATCCTCCGGTGTCACGACGCCGATCTCGCGACACAGGTTCACCAGGTACTCGTAGCGTGCAACGCCGTGGATCTGAACCGGATCCTTCGCCGTGGTCCACAACTCGTGATTTCCCGGCACCCAGATCACCTCGGCGAACCTGCTGCGCAGCAGTTCCAGCGCCCATCTGATGTCGTCCGTCTTCTCGGAGACGTCACCGGCGACGATGAGCCAATCCTCGGGAGACTCGGGATGAATGTCCTCGGTGACCGGCCGATTACCGCGGTGGCCGACGTGGATGTCGCTGACTGCCCAGAGCTTGGCTGTCACAGGCCAGAAGTCCTTCCGATCACGGTGTGGTTGCGTCCTCGATGCAGAACCAACGCGTGGTTGACCCCTGCCATTCCTGATTGTCCCCTGCCACTACCGGCGACGCGCGCTCGACCCACGGCGTCGGCCGGATGCGAGAATCGGACACATGGGAAACAAGAGCGCGCTCCGGGCGGGTCTGATTCTGTCGGTCATGGCCGCGTTCCTCGCCGGAATCGCCTCCGACAACTTCGTGACCGGGTTCGCGATCACCGCGGTCGTCTGCATCGTCGCGTTGCTCGCGGCTCACTTCGCCGCGCAGAGGGTGATCTCCCGACGAAACCGATGATCGACGCAGTGGATCCGCATCTGCTGGTCTAAAGTCTCATTCATGCCGCAATCACGGATTCGGGTACGCGACGCCGCCGCCCTGCTCGGCGTGAGCGACGACACGGTGCGCCGATGGATCGACAGCGGAGCCCTACCCGCAGGCAAGGACGAGGCGGGCCGCAAGGTCGTCGACGGCGCCGTGCTCGCCACGTTCGCCCGAGACCACGCGTCGCCGCCGCCGGACCCGACGGGCACCGAGAGTTCGGCGCGGAACCGGTTGGTCGGACTCGTCACCAAGGTCACCTCGGACACCGTGATGAGCGAAGTCGAAATGCAGTGCGGACCGTTCACCGTCGTCTCGCTGATGAGCACGGAATCGGTACGCACACTGGGGCTCGAACCGGGGAAGATCTCCGTCGCCGTCGTGAAAGCAACCACCGTCATCGTCGAAGCGCCCTGAACAGGCCATTTCTCGTGGAGGAAGACCATTGAAGCGATCACTCGTCACTACTCTCGTCGCAGTCGGATCGTGCGCCGCACTTCTGTCCGCATGCTCGAACGCCGACGATTCGGACGCGCTGATGGACTCGACCGAGCCCACCAGCGCGTCCGAATCTTCGTCGGGATCCGACGTCACCGGTGACATCACCGTGTTCGCAGCCGCGTCACTGAAGGCCACGTTCACCGAGCTCGGCGAGACGTTCGAGGCCGAGCACCCCGGCGCCACCGTCGAATTCAATTTCGCCGGATCGTCCGACCTGGTGAACCAAATCGCTCAGGGCGCTCCCGCCGACGTCTTCGCCTCGGCCGACACCAACAACATGACCAAGGCGGTGGAAGGGAATCTCGTCGACGGGGACCCGGTGGACTTCGCCACGAACACACTCACCATCGTCACTGCTCCGGGCAACCCCAAGAACGTGACGTCGTTCGCGGACCTCGCGAACCCGGACGTACTGACGGTCGTCTGCGCACCCCAGGTTCCATGCGGAAGTGCCACCCAGAAGGTCGAGGACGCTACCGGAACCACGATCCCCGCGGTCAGTGAGGAGTCCGCCGTCACCGACGTACTCGGTAAGGTCACCTCGGGCCAGGCCGACGCGGGCCTGGTCTACGTCACGGACGCCGCGGGCGCCGGCGATCAGGTCACCGCGGTCGAGTTCCCGGAGGCGTCGGGTGCCGTCAACACCTACCCGATCGTGGTGCTGAAGAACAGCGACAACGCCGCCACCGCAGCCGCATTCGAAGCCCTCGTCACCGGAGAGCAGGGCCGGAAAGTTCTGGCCGAGGCAGGATTCGCCGCACCGTGATCTTTACGCGCCGCGGGAACGACGTCCGACTCGGCCTACCGGGCTGGATCTTCGTCCCCGCGGCAGTCGGCGCAGTGTTCGTGGTCCTTCCACTCGTCGCGATTCTCCTTCGAATCGAGTGGACCGACTTCGTTCCGCTCGTCACGTCGGAGTCGTCGCGGACGGCCCTGCTGCTCAGCATGAAGACCGCCGCGATCAGCACGCTGCTGTGCGTCGTGTTCGGAGTTCCGATGGCGCTCGTCCTCGCACGGACGGAATTCACCGGTCTGTCCGTCCTTCGTGCGCTGGTCTTGCTCCCCCTCGTGTTGCCTCCCGTCGTCGGCGGGATCGCCCTGCTCTACACGTTCGGTCGTCTCGGATTGATCGGTGAACATCTCGAAGCATGGGGTATCTCGATTGCCTTCTCGACGACGGCAGTGGTCCTGGCGCAGACGTTCGTGTCTCTGCCTTTCCTCGTGGTGAGCCTCGAAGGCGCACTGCGGACTTCGGGCCGCGACTACGAAACAGTGGCCGCCACTCTCGGTGCCAAGCCCACCACGGTGCTGCGCCGGGTCACCGTTCCGTTGGTGTTGCCCGGCCTCGTGTCCGGCGCGGTTCTCGCATTCGCCCGTGCCCTCGGTGAATTCGGTGCCACGCTGACGTTCGCGGGATCGCTGGAAGGAAGAACGAGGACTCTGCCGCTGGAGATCTACCTCCAGCGTGAAACCGATGCCGACGCTGCCGTCGCACTGTCCCTGCTGCTGATCGTGGTCGCCGCCGTCATCGTCGTCGCAGCACGCGGTCGCCGGGTCGCCGGCGCATTGTGAGGGGGCCTGTGCTGTGAGTTCGATACACCTGAGCGCCGACGTCGCCGCCCGCGGCGTGGACATACAGTTCGACGCCGACGACGGCGAGACGGTCGCTGTCCTCGGGCCGAACGGAGCAGGCAAGTCCACCTTGCTCTCGCTGATAGCAGGCCTGCTCAGACCGGATACAGGACGTGTCGTGCTGGGGCCGGACGTCGTGACCGACACCAGCACTGGGACATTCGTCCCCGCTCATGCACGTGGCGTGGCGAGCCTTACGCAGAAGCCACTGCTGTTTCCGCATCTGTCGGTCGAGGCCAACGTCGCGTTCGCGCCGCGCAGCCGAGGAGCCGGGCGACGTCAGGCGCATACGACGGCCCGTACGTGGCTCGGCGCGGTCGACGCGTTGGAGCTCGCCGACCGCCGACCGAGAGGGCTCTCGGGCGGACAAGCCCAGCGAGTAGCCATCGCACGAGCGCTCGCGGCCGACCCGCGGGTTCTTCTTCTCGACGAGCCGATGGCCGCCCTCGACATCGACACTGCGCCTGCGGTGCGCCGCTTGCTCCGCACCGTCCTGCGCGAGCAGAGACGCACCGCCGTCGTGGTGACCCACGACCTGCTCGACGCACTGGCACTCGCGGACACCGTCGTCGTCGTCGAGAAGGGAAGGATCGTCGAGCGGGGCCCGACGACCGAGGTACTCACCGCGCCTCGCAGCGCATTCGCCGCCAGGATAGCCGGGGTGAACCTGGTCGCCGGGACCGCGGACAGCGCAGGCTCGCTGACGACCGCCTGGGGTTCGACGGTCCACGGTCACGGGGAGTCCGTGGCCGGCGGTGCCGTCGCCGTGTTCGCGCCGTCGTCGGTCGCCGCCCACATCGAAGCCCCACATGCAAGTCCGCGCAACGTCTTTCCGGTGACGATCGCCGAGATGGACGTCCACGGCGCCACCGTTCGACTACGTGCGGCCAAGCATTCGGACGGCAGCCCCGGCATCGCCGCGGATGTGACGCCTGCTGCCGTCGCGGAATTGCACCTCGAACCTGGGATGGACGTGTTCTTCGTCGTCAAGAGCCAGGAAGTGACGATTCATCCGGCCTCACGCTGAATGTCGGCGCCGACCAGTGCCCACTTGCCGGACAGTGTCCTCACCACGACCGCGATCATGCGCAGGGTGACGAACACGCCGAGCCCGAACCAGATTCCGCGCAGTCCCCAGTCGAAGGCCAGGGCCATCCAGATCGCGGGTAGGAATCCGATCAGAGCGCACGCCAGTGTGGCCGTGCGGAGGAATGCTGCGTCGCCTGCGCCGAGGAGCACCCCGTCGAGGGCGAACACCACACCGGCGATCGGAACGATGACGACGAAGATCCACCAGATCGAGTGCATCTCGGCCACGACGCCGCCGTCCGTAGTGAATAGAGCCGGTATCACCGGACGTCCTACCGCGAACACGCCCGCAAGGACCGCGGCGAAGATCGTGGACCACACCGTCAGTCGCCATCCGAGGCGGGTGGCACCGCGCACATCCCCTCTACCCAGCGCCGCGCCCACCAAGGTCTGCGCGGCTATGGCAAGAGAGTCGAGCGTGAGGGACACCAGGTTCCACATGTGCAGGACCACCTGATTGGCGGCGACCGACGCGGCACCGAATCTCGACGCCACGGCCGCGGCCGACAGGAAGCACGCTTGGAATGCCAGGCTGCGGAGGACGAGGTCGCGACCCAGTACCAACTGTGCGCGCATGATCGACCACGACGGTCGCAGCGGCACGCCGGAACGCACCACCGCGGCCACGAAGAACGCGCCCGACACAGCCTGGCCGACGACGTTTGCCACTGCGGATCCGACGAGGCCGAGATCGGGGAACCCCGCGAGTCCGTGCACCAGCAGTGGGCACAACACAGCGGACAGGCCGAGCCCGACCAGGACGAATCGAAGAGGCCTCACCGTGTTCTGGACACCACGCATCCACCCGTTCCCGGCAAGTGAGACGAGAATGAACGGCACGCCGAGCACCGCGACGCGGAACCACTGCACTGCCTGGGCCGTGATGTCGCCGCCGCCGCCGATGACGGTGAGGATCGGTACGCACAGCATCTGCATGACGCCCACGATGACTGTTCCGAGTATCAGTGCGAGCCAGGTCGCCTGCGCGCCCTCGCCCACGGCGTCACGTTCACGACCCGCTCCGTGCATGCGGGCAGCGCGGGCAGTCGTGCCGTAGGACAGGAACGTCAATTGGGTACTGACCTGGGCCAGTACCAGGCCGCCGACCGCCAGCCCGGCAAGGGCCGCTGCTCCGAGCCTACCTACGACAGCCGCATCGAACAGCAGGTACAACGGTTCCGCAGCGAGAACACCGAGCGCGGGAAGCGCAAGCCCGAGTATCCGACGAGGTGACGCATCCTGGGAGGCGTCGACGTCACCCGAGGGCATCTGTCAGAGTCTCGATCACGTCCGATTTCGAGCCGAAAGCAGTGAAGCCGGCAGCGTTGCGATGGCCGCCGCCGCCCAGAGTTGCTGCCACCGCGGACACGTCGACCGATGCCTTCGACCGAAGCGACACCGTCCATTCGTCGCCCGCCTGCTGCTTCAGTACCGCCGCTACTTCTGCCTCCGTAGTGGTTCGGACGATGTCGATGACACTTTCGATCTCCTCGGACCGAAGCCCTTCGGAGTTCTCACGAAGGATCGCCGCGTACACCAGGCCACGACCGCCGACTGCGTCGGGCACCAGCGTTGCCGAACCGAGGACGGAACCGAGCATGGGCAGCCAACCGAAGGGATGACTGTCGAGAAGTTTGCGTGCGATGGCACCACCGTCGATACCCGTCGCGAGCAAGCGCTCGGCCAGCAGATGCGAGCCGGGACGGACCCACCGGAACGAGCCTGTGTCGGTCACCAGGCCCGCGAACAGGCAGTGCGCCAACTCGGCATCGATGTCGACGTTCCAAAGATCGAGAAGGCGGGTGATGACGGCTGTCGTGGACTCGGCGTCGGCATCGACCACGTTCAGCGATCCGAATCGAGTGTTGGAACGGTGATGGTCGATCACCAGGGACGCGCGCGCCGAGTCGATCCGACTCGCCAAGCTACCGAGACGCTCGCGGCTGCCCGCGTCGACCGTCACCACCAAGTCCACCTGAGACCGGACTTGGTCCGACGGGACGAGCAACTCGCACCCAGGCAGCTCGTTCATGGACTCGGGAAGCGTGTCGGGGACGGCGAACGACACCTGTACCGGGACGCCTCGGCGATGCAGGACCAGAGCAAGGGCCAAGCCGCTCCCGATCGTGTCGGCATCCGGGTGCACGTGGCAGAGCACGGTCACGCTCTGCGCGGTTTCCAGCAAGGACACAGCCGAGGTGAGCTCGGTCTCCACCGACTCGATGCCGGGTGTCGTCGTCACGTCGATCAGTCCAGGTCGGCGTTCGGGTCCGACGATGCTTCGCGCGGAGCCTTGTACGGATCCGGGTCACCGGCCGGCTTGGCGGAGGCTGCGACCCTGGCGACTTCGCTGTCCGCTTCGCGCGCGCGGGCGAGCAGTTCCTCCATGTGCCGCGCCGTGTCCGGAACGGTGTCCGTCACGAACGTCAACGTGGGGGTGAACCGCACTCCTGTACCTGCGCCGACCTTCGACCGGAGAACGCCCTTCGCCTTCTCCAGACCGGCGGCTGCACCCTCGAGATCAGGTGCGGTGTCCAGGTCCTCACCCATGACGGTGTAATAGATCGTCGCATCGTGCAGGTCAGCCGTGACCTTGCAGTCGGTGATGGTCACGAACGCCAACCGCGGGTCCTTGACCTCGTGGTCGATGGCCGTCGCAACGATGGCGGCAATTCGCTTGGAGAGCCGCCGAGCTCTCGCCTGATCCACCATGAACTCCACGCTCCTCACACACGGTGCCCGAGTCAGTCCTCGGGACCGAAGATTCTTCTTCTTACTGCCAACAATTCCAGATCGTGACGTTCGGCGACGTGCCGCTCGCATTCGTCCAGCTTGTCGTGCAGACCGTCGACATCCGATCCGACCGCGGCTATACCGAACAGCGAGCGCCGAAATCGGTCACGTTCACCCGTCTCCGCCGCGGACACACCGAACCGCTGCAGTTCCGACAGGACCGGTTCCACGGTCGACCGCTTGTCGGCGAGCGAACGTATGTCCCCCAGCAGTACGTCCAGCTCCAGAGCACCCAGGTACACGAGGCCTTCCTTCGATCGGTTCGCGTGAGACGCTCCGGCGGCGGTACGTGTGCCGTACCGCCGCCGAAGCAGAACTCAATGCAGTGCCACTCCCCTACTCACCACTGCCACCAGTGACCACGTCACTAGTCGCGAGGCTTCTCACGAAGCTCGTACGCCTCGATGACATCTCCCACCTTGATGTCCGAGTACGTCACCGTGAGACCACATTCGTATCCCTCGCGCACCTCGACCGCGTCGTCCTTCTCGCGGCGAAGCGAGGAGATGGTGACGGTCTCCGCGACCACTGCGTTGTCACGCAGCAACCGAGCCTTGGCATTGCGACGGATCGTACCGGAGGTGACGAGGCAACCTGCGATGTTTCCGACCTTGGAGGAACGGAACAGCGCGCGGATTTCGGCCTGACCCAGTGCCACCTCTTCGTAGATCGGCTTGAGCATGCCCTTGAGGGCCTTCTCGATTTCGTCGATCGCCTGGTAGATGACGGAGTAGTACCGGATGTCGACGCCCTCGCGGTTGGCCAGCTCGGTGGCCTTGCCCTCCGCGCGCACGTTGAAGCCGATGATGATCGCGTTGGATGCCGACGCCAGGTTGACGTTGGTCTCCGTGACGCCACCGACACCGCGGTCGATGACGCGCAGTTCGACTTCGTCGTCGATCTCGATACCGAGGAGAGCCTCTTCGAGGGCCTCCACCGTTCCGGAGTTGTCACCCTTGAGGATCAGGTTGAGCTGCGAAGTCTCCTTCAGAGCTGCATCGAGATCGTCGAGGCTGATGCGCTTGCGACTCTTCGCGGCGAGCGCGTTGCGCTTGCGTGCGTTGCGTCGATCGGCAATCTGACGGGCGATGCGGTCCTCGTCGACGACGAGGAGGTTGTCGCCTGCTCCGGGCACCGAGGTGAAGCCGACGACCTGAACCGGCCGCGACGGCAGTGCCTCGGTGACATCGGCACCGTGCTCGTCGACCATGCGACGAACACGTCCGTAGGCGTCACCCGCCACGATCGAGTCGCCGACGCGGAGCGTTCCGCGCTGGATGAGCACGGTCGCCACCGGTCCACGACCGCGGTCGAGGTGTGCCTCGATGGCAACACCCTGAGCGTCCATGTCCGGGTTGGCCCGCAGGTCGAGAGCAGCATCCGCCGTCAGCAGCACCGCTTCGAGGAGGGCATCGATGTTGGTGCCCTGCTTGGCGGAGATGTCGACGAACATTGTGTCGCCGCCGTACTCCTCGGCAACCAGTCCGTACTCGGTCAGCTGCTGCCGGATCTTGTCCGGGTTCGCGCCTTCCTTGTCGATCTTGTTGACCGCGACCACGATCGGTACATCCGCAGCCTGCGCGTGGTTGATGGCCTCGACCGTCTGCGGCATGACGCCGTCGTCGGCCGCGACGACCAGGATTGCGAGGTCGGTGGCCTTGGCACCGCGAGCACGCATGGCCGTGAAGGCCTCGTGACCGGGGGTGTCGATGAAGGTCACGAGACGCTCGTTGCCTTCGAGCTCGGTCAACACCTGGTAGGCACCGATGTGCTGCGTGATTCCGCCGGCTTCGCCCTCACGAACGGCCGTGTTGCGGATCGAGTCGAGCAAGCGGGTCTTACCGTGGTCGACGTGGCCCATGACGGTGACCACAGGAGGACGCTGTTCGAGGTCTTCCTCGCCACCCTCGTCCTCGCCGTAGGTCAGGTCGAAGCTGTCGAGCAGCTCGCGGTCCTCGTCCTCCGGGCTGACGACCTGGACGACGTAGTTCATCTCGCCGCCGAGCAGTTCCAGCGTCTCGTCGTTGACCGACTGAGTGGCCGTCACCATCTCGCCGAGGTTGAACAGGGCCTGCACGAGTGCCGCCGGGTTCGCGTCGATCTTCTCCGCGAAATCGGACAGCGACGCACCGCGGGCAAGGCGAATCGTTTCGCCGTTGCCGCGTGGCAGCCTGACGCCGCCGACGGCGGGCGCCTGCATGGAGTCGTATTCCTGCCTCTTCTGACGCTTCGACTTACGTCCACGCCGAGGAGCACCACCTGGACGCCCGAAGGCACCGGCTGCTGCACCGCGCTGGCCTGGACGACCGCCACCACCTGGGCGACCGCGGAATCCGCCTGCGGGAGCTCCACCTGCAGGAGCACCACCGGGCGCGCCGGGTGCGCCGCCGCCGCGGTAGCCACCGCCACCACCCGGACGACCGCCTGGAGCGCCGCCTGGGCGGCCCGGGCGACCTGCTGCAGGTCCCGGACGTGCCGAACGAGTAGGCATTGCACCCGGGTTCGGGCGCGGAGGCATGGAACCGGGGCTCGGACGTGGGCCACCCTGGCCCGGAGCCGGACGGGGACCGCCCTGGCCGGGTGCCGGACGGCTACCCGCCTGGGGCGCAGCCGGGCGAGGTCCACCCTGACCGGGTGCCGGACGACCGCCGCCGGGGCGAGGTCCGCCCGGTGCGGGGCGCGGTGCCGGACGCTCGGCCGGAGCCGACGAGTACGGGTTGTTGCCGACACGGGGCGCCTTGGGACCGGGCTTCGGGCCGGGTGCGCCCGGCTTGGGTCCTGCGGGAGCCGCCGGCGCAGCAGACGCGGCTGGAGCCGCCGGTGCTGCGTTCTCGGTCGCCGGAGCCTGCGCCGCGGGGCGAGCAGGAGCCGGAGTGGGACGCGACGGCGCCGGAGCAGCCGGGCGTGCCGGAGCGGACGGCTGGGGTGCCGACTGCTGGGGTGCCGACTGCTGAGGGGTGCTCTCCGGAGCCGGAGCCGATGCCGCCGGAGCGGACGGGGCCGGAGCTGCCGGGCGTGCCGCGGGCTTCGGGCCCGGACGGGGTCCCGCACCGGGCTTGGCGGACGGTGTCGGCTTGGGCGAGCCGTTCGACGCGCCTGCGGCGGGAGCCGAGTCCGATGCTCCGGACGGAAAGGATTCACGAAGTCGACGCGCCACCGGCGCCTCGACGGTGGATGATGCGGACTTCACGAACTCGCCCTGCTCCTTGAGCCGTGCGAGTAGTTCTTTACTGGTGACACCGAGTTCTTTGGCCAACTCGTGCACGCGGGCCTTGCCTGCCACTGCTCTCCTCACTGAGAGGCCGAGCGAGGCATGGTGCCCGCACGACCTCGGGTTATCTCCGATGGACGTTCATCGTTGGTGCTTCACGGTGTGCTCATCAGTGCTGTTGCCTGTTCTTCTCGACGGGTGTAGCTCTGCATTCACTGCTCTGTATTCGGAGCCACCGGTCCCTCGGTGTCTGCCTCCACACCGTTTCCGATGAAGGCTTTCACCGCGGTCACGTCGACCACTCCTTGTACTCGTAGTGCTCTGCCGAATGCTCGGCGTCGTTCCGCATTGACCAGACATTCCGAGACGGGATGCAGCCACGCGCCCCGACCTGGAAGCCTGCGGTGGACGTCCGGGACGATCACGAATTCCGAGGAATCCGAATCACCCGTCCGACCGACCACGACTCGCAGCAGATCGACTGCCGGAACCCGCTCCTTGCATCCGACACAGGTGCGCACCGGCAGACGTGTAGGCGTCGAACCGGTGCTCCCATGACGGAAGGGCGTGGAGTTCAATTCCGAACCACCGACTACTCTACCGCTGTATTGCCCCGAACCCCGCATTCTGTCTTTACCCGCTGGTCGCCTCGGGTGCCACGGCAGCGTCGCTGCGGATATCGATTCTCCATCCGGTCAGACGGGCAGCCAATCGAGCGTTCTGCCCTTCCTTGCCGATCGCCAGAGACAGCTGGTAATCGGGGACGATGACGCGTGCGGCACGAGCGGCCGCGTCGACCACCGTCACCGATACAACCTTCGACGGCGACAGAGCATTCCCGACGAAGCGGGCGGGGTCCTCGTCGAAGTCGATGATGTCGATCTTCTCCCCCGCCAGCTCGCTCATCACGTTGCGCACACGCTGACCCATCGGACCGATGCACGCGCCCTTGGCGTTGAGGCCGGACACCGTGGAGGTCACCGCGATCTTCGACCGGTGACCGGACTCGCGAGCGACGGCGATGATCTCGACGGAACCGTCCGCGATCTCGGGCACCTCGAGGGCGAACAACTTGCGCACGAGATTCGGGTGGGTTCTCGACAGAGTGATCTGAGGTCCACGGTTTCCGCGCGCGACGCCCACGACGTAGCACTTGATGCGTTCACCGTGCTCGTACGACTCGCCCGGAACCTGCTCGGCGGGAGGCAACAGTCCGTCGGCGCCGTTGGCGTCGCTTCCGATCCGGACGATCACGGTGCCTTTCGCGTTGGCACGCGTGTCTCGCTGGATGACGCCGCCGACGATCTCGCCTTCGTGCGTCGAGAATTCTCCGAAGGAGCGCTCGTGCTCGGCGTCACGCAGACGCTGGAGAATGACCTGGCGAGCAGTGGTCGCTGCGATGCGGCCGAATCCCTCGGGAGTGTCGTCCCACTCCGAGATCGTGTTCCCGTCCTCGTCGATCTCCTTGGCCATCACCTTCACCGAGCCGCTCTTGCGGTCGACGTCGATCCAGGCGTGCTGCTGATGACCTTCCGTGTGGCGGTATGCGGTCAACAGAGCGGTCTGGATGGTCGAGATGACCGTCTCGATCGAGATACCCTTGTCCGCCTCGATGGCGCGCAGCGCGGCAATGTCGATATTCACTTGTCGGACCCTTCTTCCGGTTCTTCCACGTTCACGGTGTTCTCGGCGTCAGCCGGCGCCGGCCGGCCGTCCACGACACCGCCCGCCAATTCCATCTCCTCGGGCTTTGGCCGCGAGAATTCCACCTGCACAACTGCTTTCACGACGTCCGTCAGCGCCACCCGGCGCGTCGACAGAACACCCTTCGTCTTCGTCACGACCGTCACGACGCCCGTGTCGAGTGCGCCGATCCTGGCGTCGAACTTCTCGTCCGGCAACTCGATCCGTACCGCTCGACCCCGTGCCCGACGCCAATGCCGTTCCAGCGTCAGAGGTCGGTCGATTCCGGGAGTGGTGACTTCGAGTGTGTACGGCGCCTCGCCGAAGTCCGACACCCCGTCGAACACGTCGGAGATCTCACGGCTGAGCGACGGCAGAGTGTCGAGATCGATTCCCTGTTCACGGTCGACCATGATCCGAACGGCACTGTGCTTGCCGGCTGCGACGACGGTGACGTCCTCGAGGTCGAAACCGTGTGCGTCGATCAGGTCGGACAGGAGCTCGACGACCCTCTCCTTGGACGGAACAGGCATCGTGGTGTGCACTCCTCGTGAAGTTGTGGGCGGATCGGTTCCTCAGACGGTGAACGTACAGCCTAGCGCCCATCGCGGCGGCCCGTGACCAGGTGCGGGTGCGCACCGGCAAAGTGAGACCTGGCAGCATGGACGCGTGCTGACGCCCGCGCTATCTCGCCCACTCACACGTCGCGCGTCGTTTCGACTGGTAGCGGGGGCGGCCCTCGCGGCGGCCGGGCTCACCTCGGTCACGGCCTGCACGCCGGGCGAGGACACCGCCGAGACGGTGGACACACTCACCACCCACCTGCGGCAGGCTCGTCAGGACGCGCGATCGGCCGCGGCACTCGCCGCCTCGATCCCGGATCGTGCTGCTGCACTGTCGGTCGTGGAACTCGAGCGCACCGCGCATGCCGACGCATTGGCGACGGAGATCGACCGCGTCGCAGGCGGGTCGACGACCACGCCTGCGACCTCCACCACGACCGATGGCCCGACTCCGACGTGGGACGAACTGGTGGCGGCCCTCACCGATTCGGCACGCAGCGCCGCTGATTCGGCACGCAACGAATCCGGCTTCCGCGCCGGCCTGCTGGGATCGATCAGCGCCGCGTGCACGACCTCGGTGAAGGTGGTGTTGGCGTGAACGAACTCGGTGAAGAGCAGCAGGCGCTCGTCGATGCGCTGGAGGCCGAGTACGCCGCGGTGTTCGCCTACGGGATCGTCGGGGCATTTTCCAATCCTGCGCGGGCGGAACTGGTGGCGACCTACGCGGCGGCTCATCGGGCGCGACGTGACGCCACCATCGACGCGTTGACTGCGGCGAGCGTCACCCCGCCGCAGCCCGCGACCGCGTACGCGACGCCGTTTCCGGTGACCGACCCCGTCACCGCGGCCCAATTGGCGGCTCAGGCCGAGGCGGACACGTCCGTCGCGTGGCGCTCGGTGATCGAGCGCAGCCGGTCCGGCCCCACGCGCGAGATCGGAATCACTGCACTCACCGAAGCTGCGCTGCGACTTGCGAACTGGCGGACGATCCTGGGAGTGGTTCCGTCGACGGTGGCGTTTCCGGGTCAGCCGTAGGCGTCGTCGCGCCGATGCCCGAGGGCATGAACAGTGCGGCCAGAATTCCGACCGCGACTGCTGCGGCGCCGACCAACAGCGCGGGCGCCAGCGCATCGGTGTATCCGGTGGGAGTCAACGATCCCCCGCTGCCCAGGAAGACCGCTGTGAGAACAGCGATTCCGAGCGCGATACCGATCTCGCGAATGGTCGAGTTGGTGCTGCTGGCCGTGGCGTGATCGACGTCGGCCATGTCGGTGAGCACCGCCGTCGCCGACGGCGCGAACGTGAGGCCCATTCCGATTCCGGCCATGGCCAGGGCGGGAACCATGCTGATGTACGTCGTTCCCGGTTCCAGTATCGCCGCCATCCACACCAAGGCTCCGGACTGCAACGTCAGACCTGCGACGAGCAGCGTCCGTAGACCCAGCCGGGGTGCCAACACACCTGCGAGGGGTGCCACGATCATCGGGGCAGCCGTCCACGGCAACGTCCGCAGTCCTGCTTGGAACGGTGTGTATCCCATGACGATCTGCAGATACTGAGACAGAAGGAAGACCGCGCCGAACATCCCCAGAGTGAACGACACACCGATGATGTTGGCGACGGAGAAACTGCGAGAGCGGAACAACCGAAGTGGAACGACCGGATGTTCCGTCGACCTCTGACGTAACACGAACGCCACCATGGACACCGCCGATCCGACGAACGAGAGAAGCACCGTCGTCGAGGCCCAGCCGTCCTCGTTTCCGTGCACCACCGCCCACACCAGCAGGAAGACACCCGCGCCCGCGAGCAGGATTCCGACGAGGTCCAGCGGCTGACGATGTCCGTAGGACTCCTTCAGCGCCACGAGGGCGAGTGGCACCGCGACGAGTGCCACGGGGACATTGATCCAGAAGATGGCCTCCCACGAGATGCCGTCCACGACCGCGCCGCCGACGACCGGACCGAGCGCGACACCGAGACCGGACACTCCGCCCCAGATCCCGATGGCCAGTGCACGTTTCGCGGCGGGTACGACTCCGGCGAGGAGCGTCAGCGACAGCGGCATGATCGCGGCGGCTCCCACGCCCTGAATCGCTCGGGCGGCGATGAGCATCGCCGGTGTCGTCGCAAGTGCGGAACCGATCGAGGCGATCGTGAACACGGCGATGCCCCCGAGGAAGACGTTGCGGCGGCCCCACCGGTCGCCGAGCGTCGCGGCCGCGAGCATCAACGTCGCGAAGCTGAGCGTGTACGCGTTCATGAACCACTGCAGTTCTCCGACCGAGGCCGACAGGTCTGCCTGGATCACCGGGAGCGCACTGGTCATCACCAGGTTGTCGAGGGTCGCCATGAACATCGGTAGCGACGCGGCGAGAATCCCGACCCAGATCGGAATTCGCCGTTCGGTATCGATCCGTGGCGGAGCTGTCTTCGTGGACATGAGAAAGCCTCCGAGTTATGTAAGCATCGAATGATTACTTGGATCGGAACGCTAGTTATCAACTGATAACCTGTCAACATGCCAGCGCCGAAGACCACCCGCATGGACGCAGCCGATCGCCGTGAATTGGTGCTCGACGCTGCCACTCGAGCATTTGCCCGGGGCGGCTACGCCGGAACCAGCACCGACGCCGTCGCCAAGGAAGCGGGCGTGTCTCAGCCCTACGTCGTCCGGATGTTCGGCACCAAGAGCGAATTGTTTCGCCTCGTGTTCCAGCGCGCGATCGACGGGATCATGCGCGCGTTCGATCGCGTTCTCGACGAGTCACCGTCGGAGTCCGACGTCTGGCCCGCACTGGGTCGGGCGTACGCGGCTCTCGTCACCGACCGAGACCTTCTGCTGGTCATGATGCACGGTTTCACCGCGAGCACCACACCGGAGATCGGGACCCAAGCGCGTGACGGCATGTCCGCGATCTACACCCAGATACGCGGACGCACCGGGTGCACGCCCGACGAGGCCCGCGACTTCATCGCGCACGGCATGTTGCTCAACTGCCTGCTGGCCATCCAGGCAGTCGAACACTCGACCGAGGAGTCTCCCCTCGCCGAACTCGCCGATTGCGCGTTCGGGCCGAAGCTGGCCCAGTTCGTCAAGACCTCGGGCTAGGGCCGCATCTCGTAGACCCCGTCGTACGCCAGAACCTCACCCCACACCGCGTCGAATCTCGCGGCGTTCACGACGGGTTTGCGCAGCGCGCCGACAGCCCATGCCTGTTGCGCCTCCGTCGAGGACGGCTTGCTGTACAACGCAACGGCATACGCAGAGAAATCGCGTACCTGAAAGTCGAAGATCTGATCGAGAACTTCGGTCGACACCGCGTCCGCGCTCTCGAGAATCAAGTGACCGTAGACCACGAGCGAGAACAGATGCCCGACGTTCAGCAGGAAATCGAGATCACGCTGCTGCTCCTCGTTGGGCGCCGACTCGGTCAGAAACTGCCTGAACGCCAACACCTGCTCGTAGAAACGCCCGACGTTGGGCACGGCCGAGTATTTCTCGTACACGGGCACCCAGTCCTGGAACCGGACCTTGCTCGCGCCGCGCGCCGGTCCCTGAGCGAAGAAGAAGGCGTCGTCCGACGCGTCGTCGCGAACCTCGACCGCCGGAAACTCCGTGGGCGCGAACATGTACGCCGGCATGAACTTGAGCATCAACGCCACGTTGACGTGGACCGTGCCTTCGAGTTTGGGCAACGTACCGATCAGTTGCGCCGCCTCCCTGAAGTACGTGTTCTTCTCGTACCCCTTCGCCGCGATGACGTCGTGCAGTGTACGAACCACGGTTTCGCCCTCCGACGTGACCTTGGCCTTGGTCATCGGATTGAACAGGAGATACCGACGGTCCTCCGCCGACGCGGATCGGAAGTAATCGAGGGCACGAGCGCTGAACAGTTTCATGGCGATCAGCCGCGCGTACGCATCGACGAAACTTGCTTTCACGTGCGGAAATTCGGTGACCCGGTTGCCGTAGAGGATACGATTGTGCGCGTGGGTGATTGCCTCGTGAAAGGCGTGCTCGCAGATGCCGATCGACCCCGTGCACAGGTTGAACTTGCCCACGTTGACGGTGTTCAGCGCCGCGGAGAACGCGTCGGCGCCGGTGTGCAGAATGTCCTCGGCACGGACCGGGTAGTTCTCGAGCGCGAACGTGCTGACGAACATCTGACCGTGAACCACGTTGTCTCGCAACACGTATCCGTCATGGCCACTGTCCGCAACGAAGAAGACGTACGCTTCGGGACCCTCGACATCGGTGCGACGACCGAACACGGACACCGTCCCTGCCACATTGCCGTTGCCGATGTAGTACTTCTCGCCCGACGCCGTGAACTCGACCCCGTCTCCCCCGCCCGGAGCCAGAAGCATGTCGGTCGAATAGACGTCGGCACCGTGTGCCCGCTCGGACAGACCGAACGCGGCGACGCCGCCCTCGTCCAGCAACGCAGCGGCCCGACGCTTGGCTGCGTCGTTGTCGCTCATCCAGACAGGACCCAGCCCGAGGACGGTGACCTGCCACGCATACCAGTAGGACAGGCCGTAGAAGCCGAGGATCTCGCTGAGCACCGCGTTGCGCGACGCATCCCACCGCTTGTTCGGATCACCGTCCGCATACGCAACAGGCGTGCAGAACGTGGCGAACAGCTTCTCCTTCGCGACGAACGCGAGGAAGTCCGCCGTCCAGACCGCGTCGAGGTCGTCGGAGAGCAACCTCGCCTTACCTCGATCCTCGAACCAGTCGATCAGAGACCGAAGTTGCCGCGCTGACTCGTCGTCGAGTGTCGACGTGTCCAGCTTCGTGGGATCGAACAAAGAAACCTGCGACGCCATCGTTATCTCTCCCTGGTCGGTTAGCTAGAAGCTACCAGCGAGTAACCGACCAGGGTGGCGAATCAGTCTCTACGGCGAACAGCCTTCACGATCTCGGCAGCGGCCGTCGCCTTGTCCAGCTCGACGCTCTCGCCGGTGAAGCGGTCGCGCATCTCGACCTTGCCGTCGGCCCATCCTCGGCCGACGACGACCACCAGAGGCATGCCGAGCAGCTCGGAGTCCTTGAACTTGACGCCGGGCGACGCTTTCCTGTCGTCGAACAGGACGTCGAGTCCCTGCAGGTTCAACTCCGACGCGATCGCCTCGGCACCGTCGCGCGCAGCCTCGTCCTTGTTCGCGATGACCAAGTGAACGTCGTACGGCGCGATCTCCGCAGGCCAACGCAGGCCCTTGTCGTCGTGCATCTGCTCGGCCACCACGGCTACGGCACGCGTGATACCGACACCGTAGGAACCCTGTACGAGCCGCACCGGCTTGCCGTTCTCACCGAGAACGTCCACTGTGAACGCGTCGGTGTACTTGTAGCCGAGCTGGAAGATGTGGCCGATCTCGATTCCGCGCGCGCTGACGAGCGGTCCGCGTCCGTCCGGCGACATGTCACCGTCGCGCACCTCGGCCGCCTCGATGGTCCCGTCCGGAGTGAAGTCGCGGCCGGCCACGAGGTTCGCCACGTGCTTGCCCTTGACGTCCGCGCCGGTGATCCACGACGTTCCGTCGACGATCCTGGGGTCGACGAGATACCGAACACCGTTGGCCTGCAGGCCACGAGGCCCGATGTACCCCTTGACCAGGAAGGGGTTGGCCTCGAAGTCCGCGTCGGTGAGCAACTGGTACTCGGCGGGCTCGAGCGACGCCTCGAGACGCTTCTCGTCCACCTCGCGGTCTCCGGGGACGCCGACGGCGAGCAGTTCCCACTCACCGTCGGGCTGGCGCACCTTGAGCAGAATGTTCTTCAGCGTGTCAGCGGCGGTGACGGTCCGGCCGAGATCTGCACTGTTGGCCCAGTCGACCAGTGTCGCGATGGTCGGGGTCTCGCCGGTCTCGTAGTCGACCGCCTCGGGCTGACCCTCGATGGGCAGCGAGTCCGGGCGGGCGGTGGTGACGGCTTCGACGTTGGCTGCATAGCCGGACTCGATGCAACGAACGTAGGTGTCCTCACCGACCTCGCTCTCGGCGAGGAACTCCTCGGAGGCACTGCCGCCCATCGCGCCGGACGTGGCCGCGACGATGACGTACTTGATACCGAGCCGCGCGAAGATGCGCTGGTAGGCCTCGCGGTGGGCGTGATAGGACGCCTTCAACCCGTCCTCGTCGAGGTCGAAGGAGTACGAGTCCTTCATGATGAACTCACGACCACGCAGAACGCCTGCGCGGGGACGCTCCTCGTCGCGGTACTTGTTCTGAATCTGGTACAGGGTGACCGGCAGGTCCTTGTAGGAGTTGTACTCACCCTTGACCGTGAGCGCGAACAGTTCCTCGTGCGTCGGACCGAGCAGCATGTCGTTGCCCTTGCGGTCCTTCAGCCGAAACAGCGCGTCGCCGTACTCGGTCCATCGATTGGTGGACTCGTACGGTTCACGAGGCAGCAGGGCAGGCAACGAGATCTCTTGTGCGCCGATCGCATTCATCTCTTCACGGACGACGTTCTCGATCTTCCGGAGCACCTTCAGACCCAGCGGCAGCCACGAGTAGACACCCGGCGCGATACGACGGACGTAGCCGGCACGAACCAGAAGCTTGTGGCTGTCGACCTCGGCGTCGGCGGGGTCGTCGCGGAGGGTACGAAGGAACAACTGCGAAAGACGGGTGATCACGGGGTACGAGCGTAGTCGGTGCCCAGCGAAACGGTAACGTTGCTCCCCGTGCTCATCCTGCTCCCACCTTCCGAAACCAAGTCCGACGGCGGTGTGGGATCACCTCTCGACCTCGACGAGCTGTCGTTGCCGGATCTCACCCCGTTGCGGCAGAAACTCGCGGATGCCCTGGTCGAGTTGGCTGCGGACGTCGAGGCCTCGAGCGCAGCCCTCGGACTCGGTCCGACCCAGGCCGACGAGATCCAGCGCAATGCGGCGCTGTGGACGTCGCCGACCGCTCCTGCTCTCAGCCGCTACACCGGCGTGCTGTACGACGCACTCGACGCCGGTTCGTTCACGCGTGCAGGCCGCGCCCGGGCCGCGGCACGCCTGTGGATCGGCTCCGCCCTGTTCGGAGCGGTGCGCGCGACCGATCCCATCCCGTCGTACCGCTTGTCCGGCGGGTCGAAGATTCCCGGATTCGGCACGCTGCGCTCACTGTGGAAGCCGGACCTGACCGAGGCACTTCTGGCCGAGGCCGACGATCTGGTGGTCGACCTTCGATCCGGGACGTATCAGCAGCTGGGTCCGGTCCCAGGGGCGGTCACGGCGACCGTTCTCACCGAGAAGCTCGACGGCACCCGGTCCGTCGTCAGCCACTTCAACAAGCACCACAAAGGCCTGCTGGCGCGCGCACTGACGCTGACGACCGCCGAACCGAAGGACGTCAAGGGAGTGGCACGGGTCGCAGCGAAGTCCGGGCTTCGCGTAGAGGTCGCCTCGCCGACCGAGTTGATCGTGCTCACCGAATGAACCCGGTTCCTTCGCTGCTGCGGCAGGGCGCCGACGCTTCGTACGGCCGCAGCAAGGACCTGCGACTCGTCGACGACATCGCCGACCGGTTGATCGCGCTCGACGAGTTCGACCCGCAGGCACTCGGGTCGCTGGCGCTCACCAACATGATCCAGACGATGTACGAAGCAGGATGGCAACCGTTCGACCTGCTGCACATCGTGCGACGCCAACAAACCGTCGCTGTGTCTTCGCTTGCGGCAGCGGCAATTCTGCACCAATCGGATCTGACCGACGCCGACGACCGTGCGCCGCAGAGCTGGGTCGATCAGCTCTCGGAGATCTGTGCCGCGTATCCCAAAGCTGCGGCCCGAGTCGAAGCGTCTCCGAGCTTCCTGGCGGCACAGTTGTCGGCGAGCGGAAAATCGGACTACATCGCTGCCAGTGATCAATGGATCGCGGTGCTCGCGCTTCTGGGGCAGTGGCAACAATTGCCGAGATGGCCGCAGATCGGGCCGCTGCCCTCACAGTGGCCACGCAAGCGTGCTCCTCGCATGGACCGCGGCGTGACGACCGGTGAATCACCGAACGGCAAGGTGCTCGGCAGGATCCGCGGACTGCTCGCGAAGGCGGACGCCACCGACTTCGAAGAAGAAGCCGAGACCCTGACCGCCAAGGCGCAGGAACTGATGACGCGGTACTCGATCGACTCGCTGCTGTTGACCGAAGGCAACGTCGACGTGATCAGCCGTCGACTCCACGTCGACAACCCTCATGCACCTGCGAAAGCACAGCTGCTGCACGCCGTCGGCGACGTCAATCGGGTCAAGTCCATCTGGGATCCCGAGTTCGCCGTCGCTACTCTCGTCGGCTCCCCCGTCGACGTCGAGCAGACCGAACTGCTGTTCACCTCGTTGCTCGTCCAGGCGACGCGGGCACTGTCGCACTCGCCGAAAGCCAAGCGACGCAAAGGGGCTGCATCCGCAGCGTTCGGCAAGGCGTTTCTGTTCGCCTATGCCGTCAGGATCGGCGAGCGTCTCGCCGACGTCGGCGCACTCGCCCTCGAGGAGGCGACAGAACAGTCGGGAAGCCTGCTCCCGATGCTCGCCACACAGACTGCGGCCGTCGAAGAGGAATTCGATCGGTTGTTCCCCAACGTCAGGGCGATGCGGGGGCCACGACTCGACGCCGAAGGATGGCACTCCGGCCAGGCTGCCGCCGACGAGGCCCATCTGTCGTAGCCGCGCCGATTCCCGCCGAGTAGTTCCACAACCATTCGATCGGCCCACGTCGGTGGCGCCGCAGCCACAGGTGTGCGAACAGGCTCACGATCGACACCGTCACCACGTAGATCGCGACCGTACCGAGGACCTTCTGCGCGGGCGAATCGAGTTCGGCCGCGATCCCGAACCCCCACCCGTAGCACAGAATCGAGGCCACCACGTTCTGGAGAACGTAGCTCGACAATGCCATCCGTCCGATCTCGGTGAGCCGCGCGGTCACGAATCCGTCGCGATCACCGCGAAGGTACAAGCCGGCCACGAATGCCAGAATCCCCAGGGACACCAACGGTGCCGTCAGGTATCGAGACACGATGATTCCGAGGTCTTCGCCCACCAGTCCGAGCGCGAAATCGACAGGCAGCGCGACCGTTCCGAGAACCATCATCCGCCGTCGGAGAATTCTCCCCGATCCGGACAACACTCCCGCGCGAAACAGGCTTGCCCCCAACAAGAACAGTGCAAACGACATCGGAAGAATCAACACCGTCTCGGAGCGGAACACTACTGCGTTGTCGATTCGGAACACCACCAGATCCCAGAACGAGCCGTCCGCATACGGATTGGGCTGGAGCGGTTCCGTCGATGTACCGTTCGGTGCTGCGGCCAGCAGCGCTGCGATCGCCGAGATCATCACGACGTGCACGCCGGCGGCGCCGATCATCCACCGCCGCTGAGCACGTTCCCCTCCGACGAGAACGTACGCGACGACGAAACCGGTGACGGCATACCCCATCAGCACGTCGAACTCGGTGAACAGCAGGAAGTGCAGTAGCCCGTCGACGAAGAGCAGTGCCGCCCGGATGAGGTATCGACCCGGCCACGGTTCCCCTCGCGTCGACGCCGATCGCTGCTGGATCGCAAGCCCTATACCGAACATGACGGTCAGGAGACCGAGGAACTTGCCCTGCGCCAGCTGTTGCAGAATTCGTTCGGCCAGGCCCCACCCACCGTCACCTTTCCCGACACCGTCGAGATATCCGACGAGCCCGGATCCGCTGGTGAAGATCCAGACGTTGGTGCCGAGCGTGCCTGCAATCGCGATGCCGCGCAACACATCCAATGATCGATACCGTTCGAGGGCCGCCATGGTTCAACGGTAACGACATCGATGCGTTCATCGCGTCCTCCTTTCGACGGACCCCGAAGGGAAGCAGCCCACGCGGTTCCGCTCGGTGCACTCGGCACAATGGACGAGTGCACCACACTCTCGACGACGTCATCACCCGCTCGACGGAACTGCTTCGCGCGAAAGATCTCGCCGGCATGTCCCAACTCGTCGCGGACCTGCCGCCTGCCGACGCAGCGCGGATTCTCGAACGTACGGACTCGGCCGAACGCGCGGTGCTGTACCGATTGCTGCCGAAGGATCGCGCACTCGATGTGTTCGAGCAGTTCGACGCATCGGTCCGCAGCGAACTCGTCACCGCGCTGCGAGACGACGACGTCGTCACCCTCTTCGCCGAACTGGATCCCGACGATCGCGTCGAACTCGTCGACGAACTTCCCTCCAATGTGGCGCACCGGTTGATGCAAGGACTTTCACGGACGGAGCGTGAGCTCACCGCGCCGATGCTCGGCTACGCGAAAGGGTCCGTCGGACGACGGATGAGCCCCGAGTACGTCCGTGTCCGCCCCACCACGACGGCGGACGAGGCCCTGGCTCAGGTGCGGGCGATCGGAGCCGGTGCCGAGTCCGTCTATCTGCTTCCGATCACCGACGACAGCCGACGGCTCGTCGGCGTCGCGACGCTCGCCGACGTTGCCACCGCCGACCCCGCGACGGTCGTCGAGAACCTCTCGACGAGCCGGCCCGTCGTCACGGCCGACGTCTCCGCCGAGGAAGCCGCCCGTTCGTGCCTCGACCATCGAAGCCCAGCCGTCGTGGTCGTCGATTCGGAGAATCGCTTGATCGGCATCCTCACCATCGACCAGGAATCACGCATTCTCGAAGATGCCGAGGACGAAGATGCGGCTCGTGCCGGCGGCACCGAGCCTCTACGCCGGCCGTACCTGGCCACTCCGGTGCTGAGCATCGTGCGATCGCGTGTGGTGTGGCTGCTTGTCCTCGCGCTGTCCGCCATTCTCACCGTGCAAGTACTCGAAATCTTCGAGCATGCGCTGGCTGCGGTGGTGACGCTCGCACTGTTCATTCCGCTGCTCACCGGAACCGGTGGCAACACCGGATCCCAAGCCGCCACCACGGTGACTCGTGCACTTGCCGTCGGCGACGTACGCCCACGCGATATCGGCGCGGTACTGTTCCGCGAAATTCGCGTGGGCGCAACGATGGGCGCGATGCTCGGAACGCTCGGATTCGTGATCGCAGGCCTTGTCTACGACTGGCATCTCGGCCTGGTCATCGGATCCACCCTCCTCGCGATCTGCACTCTGGCAGCTACTGTCGGGGGCGCGATGCCACTGTTGGCCAAGAAGATCGGCGTCGACCCTGCCGTGTTCTCGACGCCGTTCATCTCGACGTTCTGCGACGCAACGGGATTGATCGTCTACTTCGCGATCGCGAAGCTCGTGCTGGGCGTCTAGGCCGCTGGGGTGTCTAGGTCGATTGGGCGTCTTCCTGCGCGGCCTGGGCCTGGGCGACCTGTTGGGGGGTGAAGCGAATGAAGAATGCCGCGAGACCTGCCACGACGGCGAGGATGGAGCAGCAGAAGAGCGCGAACATGTAGCCCGAGCTGAGGGCGCCGAGCTGAACTTCGTTCATCAAGGTCGCCGGGCCTGTGGTGCCCCCCAGTGACAGCGTGCGGGACGTGACCAGCGCGCCGACGATCGCGAGTGCCACCGGGCCGCCGAGTGTCTGCGCGACGAGGGCGATGGCGGTCAAGGGGCCGATTTCGGTGGCCTGCACCCCGGCGATCGCGCACAGTGGAAGAGGGATCGACGCCATGCCGACGCCGAATCCGATGCCGATGACAGGGAAGAAGATGCCGGGGAAGTACGACGAATCGGCGTCCATGGTGGCCACCGAGAACAGAAGCCACCCGATCATGATCAACGCACCGGTCATGACCAACCATCGCGGTTGAATACGTACGACGAGTTGAGAGGTGATGAACGCGGCAGCGCCCAGTCCGAAGGCGAACGGAACGAACGCGAGGCCCGCCGCCAACGGGCTGTAGCCCAGGATGTCCTGAACGAACAGGGCGACGAACGCGGCCAGGCAGAACATGACGCCGCCGGCGAAGAAGATCGCCACGAAGGTGGCGACTCGGTCTTTGCTCGCGAACAGAGAAAACGGGAGCAGCGGGTTGTCCGCTCGGCGCTCGACGACGAGGAACAGACCCAGCAGGATCAGACCCGCGACGAGCGAACCGACCACCAGTGGACTGAGCCACCCCAGTTCGGTGCCTTCACTGAGCGCGAGGACCACACCGGTACAGCCGAGGGTGCCGAGTATCGCTCCGGGGAAATCGAGGGCCAAGCGGACGCCTGCGGTTTCCTTCAGTGACACCACCGCGAGGATCACGATCAGGATGCCGATCGGCACGTTGATCAGAAAGATCCAGCGCCAGGACACCTGAGTGAGCGCACCGCCGATGATGAGTCCGGCGATGGAACCGACACCGGTCATCGCGGCGTAGATGGCGATGGCCTGATTTCGCACCGGGCCCGGTGCGAAGGTCGTCGCCACGAGCGCAAAGGCCGTCGGCGACGCCACTGCCGCACCCACGCCCTGCAGTGCGCGCGCGGCCACCAACGTCGCTTCGTTGACGGCGAGCCCGCACAACAGCGACGCGATGGTGAACAGCACGACGCCACCGAGGAACATCTTCTTGCGACCGAACGCATCGCCGAGGCGCCCGCCCAGAAGCATGAGGCCGCCGAACGCCAGTGCGTACGACGTCAACACCCAGTTGCGACCCGCGTCGCTCAATCCCAGATCCGCCTGCAGCGGCGCCAAAGCCAGATTGGCCACCGTCCCGTCGAGAACCACCATGAGCTGCAGTCCGCTCAGAACAATGATCGCCAGACCGAATGCCCTGGTGGTGACCGGGTAGACGATCTGCGTCGTGGGCGCTGCGGGCTGCGTGTGATCAGGCACGGGGGTTCACGTTACCGAGAGTTCACAGAAAAACCAGCAACGGTTCCGATTACGACGATCGCAGGTGGACGTATGCCCTCGTCCTTGACCTTCTGGGCCACTGTGGAGAGGTCCGCCCGTACCTCACGTTGGGTACGCATCGTCCCCTCCTGGACCACGAGGACCGGCGTCGACGCGGCTCGTCCGCCGTTCATCAGCACCGCCGCGAATTTGTCGATCCGCTCGACGGCCATCAGGAGCACGATCGTGCCCTTGAGTCGCGCCAGTGCGTCCCAGTCGACGAGAGAGTCGGGGTGGTCCGGCGCGACGTGTCCGCTGACGACGACGAATTCGTGAGTCACACCTCGATGCGTCACCGGCACGCCCGCAGCGGACGGCACGGAGATCGCACTGGTGATTCCCGGCACGACGGTGACCGGGATTCCCGCGTCGGTGAGAGCTTCGAGTTCCTCGTAACCACGGCCGAAGACGTACGGGTCCCCGCCCTTGAGCCGGACGACGAACTTCCCTGCCTTCGCTCCGTCGATCAGCGCCTGGTTGATCGCCTCCTGGGCCATCGCGCGTCCGTACGGAATCTTCGATGCGTCGATGACCTCGACGTGTGGGCCGAGCTCGGCCAGCAACTCCGGCGGCGCGAGTCTGTCGGTGACCACGACGTCGGCATAGGTCAACAGACGACGCCCGCGAACGGTGATGAGGTCGGGATCACCCGGGCCGCCGCCGACGAGTGCGACGCCGGTGTGCGGGGCGTGTGCGGCGTCGGTGACGACACCGGACTGCAGAGCTTCGAGCACCGCGGTCCTCACCGCAGCCGACCTACGGTGCTCTCCCCCGGCCAGCACACCGAGCGTGAGTCCGTCGTAATCCGCCGACGCCGGGGTGACCGCGGTGCCGTCGCGCGCGACGTCCGCGCGAACGCAGAAGATTCTGGCCCGTTCGGCCTCGGCGACGATGGCCGCGTTGGTCTCGGCCTCGTCGGTGCACGCGATCGCGTACCACGCGTCCGCGATGTCTCCGTCGCGATAGTCCCGCAGGTCCAGCGTCACCTGACCAGCCGTCGCCCAGCCCTCCACCGCGGGTGTCGCCTCACGAGTGATGACATGAACCACCGCACCCGAGGAGATCAACAACGGCAGCCGACGCTGCGCGACAGTGCCACCGCCGACGACGACAACACGCCGTCCGGACAGATTCAGGCCGACCAGATAGGGAGAATCGGTCGCGTCGGACTCACTCGATGTGGAGACATTCACGGTACGAAACGCTACCGCGTTGCCCTGGGTGCTCGCTCCCGCAGGCCTCGCGGGCGCTCGACCCGTGTTTCGTCCCAGACGGGCTCACTCGATTCGCGGACCTGCCCGTCGGATCCGAAGACGAGGAACCGGTCGAAGCTGCGCGCGAACCATCGGTCGTGGGTGACGGCGACGACCGTTCCCTCGAATGCTGTGATGGCGTCCTGCAGCGAGTCCGCGGACACCAGGTCGAGGTTGTCCGTCGGTTCGTCGAGGAGCAGCAGGGTGGCGCCGGACAGTTCCAGCAGCAGGATCTGAATCCGTGCCTGTTGCCCACCGGACAGGTTGTCGTACAACTGCTCTGCGGCGAGTGACAGGCCGTAACGATCGAGTGCACGGCTCGCGGCTTCGCGACCCATTCCGTCACGGTGCTCGTTGCCGAGATGCAGGATGTCCAGCAACGTCTTGCCGTGGAGATCCGGCCTGCTGTGAGTCTGCGCGAACAATCCTGGCCGCACCCGCGCACCCAACACGGCGGTGCCGCTGTGCGGTACGGGCGCGATCTCGAGTTCCTGGACCGGGAGGTGCTCCCGCTCGGGGTCGGTACCGCCCGCCGCCAGCAGCCGAAGAAAGTGCGATTTGCCGGATCCGTTGGAACCGAGCACGGCCACCCGATCACCGAACCAGATCTCCGTGTCGAACGGCTTCATCAACCCGGTCAGCTCCAGTCCGGTACACACCAGCGCGCGTTTCGCGGTGCGCCCACCGTGCAGCCGTACCGTCACCTTCTGCTTCAGGGGAACCGCCTCGGGAGGGCCCGCGTCCTCGAACCGCGTGAGCCTCGTCTGCGCTGCCTGATAGCGAGCGGCGATGCCGTCGTTGAACTTCGCTTTCTCCCGCAAACGGAGAACGAGCGCCCGCAGTTTCACTCGTTCCTCGTCCCAGCGGCGGCGAAGTTCGTCGAGCCGGGCGTTCCGGTCCTCGCGCGCGTCGTAGTAAGTGGCGAAGCCTCCGCCGTGGACCCAGGAGGTGGCCCCGTTGAATCCCGGTTCGAGAGTGACGATGCGGGTGGCGGCATTCGCGATGAGCTCGCGGTCGTGGCTGATGAAGAGCACGGACTTGTCCGACTCACGAATCGTCTTCTCCAGCCACCTCTTACCGGGAACGTCCAGGTAGTTGTCCGGTTCGTCGAGCAGAAGCAACTCGTCGGAACCGGCGAACAACGCCTCGAGCACGACACGCTTCTGCTCGCCACCGCTCAGAGTCGACACATCACGCCACTTCGCGACGTCGAACGGTGCACCGAGCGCCGCCATCGTCACCTTGTCCCAGAACGGTTCCAGATCGTATCCTCCGACATCGCCCCAATCGGACAGCGCAGCAGCGTAGTTCATCTGCGTCTTCTCGTCGTCCGCCTCCATCATCGCGTTCTCGGCCTCGTCCAGAGCCTCGGCGGCTCGGCGCACCGCGAGCGAGGACACCGACAGCAACAGATCCAGAACCGTCGTTCCGCCGGCTCCACTCCCGACCCCACGGGTCGCTCCGCCGGCTCCACTCCCGACCCCATGGGTCGCTCCGCCGGCTCCACTCCCGGCCCCACGGGTCGCTCCGCCGGCTCCACTCCCGGCCCCACGGGTCGCTCCGCCGGCTCCACTCCCGACGAACTGACGCATGACTCCGAGCGCACCCGATCGGGTCACGGCGCCGTCCTCGGGCTCGATATCGCCGGAGACGATGCGAGTCAACGTGGTCTTGCCTGTGCCGTTCGGTCCGATCAACGCCATCTTGGCGCCGTCACCGACACGGAATCCGACGCCGCTGAGAAGCTGCCTGCCGTCGGGCAGGAAGTAGTCGATGTCGGTCAGTTCGAGGTGAGCCACGCCGACAAATCTATGTCAGGGAGTCAACGTCATTTTTCGAGTGGTGGTCAGGGTCTGTCGGCCGACGGGATCGACGTGCGCATGCTCGACGCTCACCCGCGCCGTCTCCCCCTCGGTCGTGAGAAGCATGACGCCGTTGTCGAACCACGGCCCGGCCTCGGCTTCCCAACTCACGTCGGGCGGCGGCACCTTGGCTCCCCGTGCGAGCGAAGCCAGTACCCGCGCGGCCGGACGTTTGATCGCCAGCCGGTTCACGGCACGAATCGGTAGGTTCAGCGGGTTGCGGAACGGCGACATCGTCAACTGGTACGTCGCCGGAACGTCGCCGCCCACCCCGAACTCGGCTCGCGCGACGTACGAGCAGTGCACGTCGCCGGAAAGCCACATGATGCTGGCGGGTGCGTCGTCGCTTCTGGAGATCTCGCGCACCAGCGTCGCCATGTCCAGGAACGACTTTCCGAACGCGGCCCAGTGCTCGAGATCCAGGTCGATTCGGAGCTTCTCCCCTACTCGCGCCGCGAGCTTGCCCCAGCTCCCCTGTGCCACAGCCTCGTTCCACTGTTCGAGATGATGCAGTGCGGGCAGCATCAGATACGGCAGTGACGAGCCGAAGAGCAGGTGCCGCGGAGACTTCTCGAGCGCTCGTTCCCTGACCCACGCCCACTCGACGTCGTCGACCATCGCGCGCCGGCTCGGATCGAGGTCACGCGAGCACCGGGAGTCGATCATGATCAACCGAGTGTCACCGAAGTCCCGGTAGAAACTCCACCGGCCGGTCTCGGGCACCTCGTCGACTCGCAGCGAGAACTCGCAGAGCAGGCGTTCACGATCCTCGTCGGTCGCAGCGGCCTTCACCTGTGCGTACAGCTCGTCCCGACCGAGCTCGTCGGGCGAGAGATTGCCGAGGTGCTGATACACCCAGTACGACGAGAACGCACCTACGACACGGTCCTTCCACCAGGGCCTGGTCTCGATGTCGGCGCGCCACGACGCCGACGAGTTCCAATCGTCACGCAGGTCGTGATCGTCGAGAATCATGCACGACGGCACGCTCGCGAGCAGCGTCCTGACCGGCTCGACTCCCCACGACTCGTGGTAGAGCCACGAGTACTCCTCGAAGTCGCAGATCTCGTCGGCCGCGTCGGTGTCGCGGGCACTCGCCGGACCGTCGCCCGCGGCTCGTCGAGCGCGCAACTTCTCGATGATCTCCGGCGACGGGTCGTCGGCGTAGACCTGGTCGCCGAGCAGGAGCAGCGCCTGCGGCCACTCCTCCGGTCCCTGCCCGGCCATGCGGGTGCCGAGGCCCGCGAGCGCATCCGCGCCGATTCGCTGTAGGGATTCGTCGCTGTAATTGTCTCCGCGCCTGCAGGATCCGAACGCGAAGGTCACCGGACCGTGCCGGTCGATGGTATGAATCGCCGCGGTTGCACCCGGTTCGGGCCAGACGACGCGGCCGTCGAACGTCGAGTCGTAGGTGATGGCGGTGTCGGCAGGCAGATCGGTGAGCGCGACGAGCGCGTAATGGTGACCGTGAACGCCCCACGTCGAAGCCTCACCGTGCACACCGGTGTCGGTGGTCACTCGGACGGTCCCCGGCCGGTCGAACTCGAACCAGAACGTTGCATCGTGCGCACCGACATAGCGGACGAGAGGACCGAGTACGAGCGGTGAAGACGTCATCGTCACCACGATGCCCTGAGTCCGCTCGACGCGCCACTGTGGCCGGTCACAGCAGCGCTGCAGCGACCGTCACACCCCGGGCACTCGTCTTCGCGAGTACGAGGCGTCCTTCGGTTGCGCGCAGCGCCGCCGCCTCCGCGACACTGGGCGTTCCGGTGGCGGCCCGCGTCCGAGCGGACGGTTCGGTGACCGTCACCGCCGCAAGTTCCTCCGCGGACCACAGGTGCAGCGTCACACCGAGGGACTCGGCGACGGGCAGCATCTGAGCGTCCTTCGACTCCAGCGTGGACAACGCCACGATCGTGAACGTCGTCGGTACGACGTCACGCAGGACGGCGAGGCAATCCGCCACCGACGCCGTCGACGTCGCTCCGATACCCACGACCACGTGCGTGGCCGCCGGCGTCACGCGCCCGCTCTGGTCTCGTGGGTACGCGCGGCGGCGAACGTTGCGCAGGCACCGACGAAACGACGGACCGACTCCGGGCTGCCCGCCGGGTGCGTGTGCAGGTACGACGCGTGTACACCGCCGCGCACGAATCCTTCCTGTACGAACGCCCGATCCGCTGCCACGCTGGGGTTCCGCCACCCCCACGCGGAGTGCAGGTCGGTCGAGGGCGCCTGATCCACGAGCCTGGTCCGATGGAACTCGTGCCCGCTCACTCGTTGCCCGGCGTCGAACAGAACGGACGTCTCCAACGCCACCGCATCGCGATAACCGAGAGTGAGCGACGTGCCGAAACGTGCTTCGATGTCGAGCACTCCGGCCATCGAGTGCCCGTCGAGTTCGCGCGCCAGGTACAGGAGCCCGGCGCATTCCGCGTGGATCGGAATGCCGCGGTCTGCCGCGGCGCGGACGTCGGCGAGCAACGCGGTGTTCGACGCCAGCTGTTCGGCGTGCTCCTCCGGAAAGCCTCCGGGGACGACGACTCCGGAGGTGCCGTCGGGCAGCCCGTCCGTCAGTGGGTCGAACACGGCGACATCGGCTCCCGACGCTCGGAGAAGTTCGATGTGTTCGGCGTACCCGAAGGTGAAGGCGGGCCCTCCCGCCATCGCCACCACGGGACGGGTCTCGTAGTGCCTGCCCACCTCGCCCGCGGGGTCCCACGGTAGATCCTGCACCGCCGAGCGGGCCAGTGCGACGATCGCGGCGTAGTCCACGTGCGCGGCGACGAGGTCGGACATCGCATCGACGGCCGCCCGTGCCCGGCCTCCGTGCTCCAGCGCGGTGATCAGTCCGAGATGCCGGGACGGCACGGCCAGTTCCGCCATCCGGGGCAGCGACCCGAGAACCGGCACGCCGACACGTTCGCACGCTTGACGGAGCACCTCCTCGTGGCGAGGACTTCCCACTCGGTTCAGGATCACGCCGCCGATGCGAACGGACGTGTCGAACGTCGAGAACCCGTGCAGCACAGCGGCCAGACTCTGACTGTGGCCTCGTGCGTCGACGACCAGTACGACCGGCGCACCGAGCATGGCTGCGACGGCGGCCGTGGAGCCCTCGGCTGTGGCGGCGCCACCACCGGACATGTCGATCTTGCCGTCGAACAGGCCCATGACGCCTTCGACGACGGCGATGTCGCAGCCCGCGCTTCCGTGTCGATACAGCGGACCTATCCGCTCGGCGCCGACCATGACCGCGTCGAGATTGCGGCCCGGAAGCCCGGTCGCAAGTGCATGATAGCCGGGGTCGATGTAATCGGGGCCGACCTTGAACGGTGCGACACGACGCCCGGCGCCACGCAGCGCACCCATCAAACCCGTTGCCACCGTGGTCTTCCCGCTCCCGGATGCCGGGGCGGCGATGACGACGGCGGGAACGGAGGTGGTCACCATTCGATTCCGCGTTGGCCCTTGCGGCCCGCGTCCATCGGATGTTTGATCTTCGCCATTTCGGTGACCAGATCGGCCGCGTCGATCAGCGCTGCAGGTGCATCGCGGCCGGTGATGACGACATGCTGATTACCCGGCCGACTCCGAAGCACGTCGACGACCTCGTCGACGTCGACCCATCCCCACTTCAACGGATACGTGAATTCGTCCAGGACGTAGAACCGGTGCGTCTGCTCCGAGAGTCTCCGCGCGATCTCCGCCCACCCGTCGGCAGCGGCTGCAGCGTGGTCCACCTCGGACCCCTTCTTTCGGGTCCAGGACCAACCTTCGCCCATCTTGTGCCATTCGACAGCGCCGCCGACACCCGAAGATTCGTGGAGTTCGCCCAGCATCGTGAAGGTCGCTTCCTCACCGACCTTCCATTTGGCGCTCTTGACGAACTGAAACACACCCACGTCGAAACCCTGGTTCCACGCGCGTAACGCCATCCCGAACGCAGCGGTCGACTTCCCCTTGCCCGGCCCGGTGTGCACGGCCAGTACCGGTTGATTGCGACGCTGCCGGGTGGTCAATCCGTCCTGCGGTACCGATCCCGGAAGCGGAACTCCCTGAGGCATGCTTCTCGCCTTCCTACGCGGCCGCACGTACGACGGCGGCGACGCGCTCGGCCGACAGATCGGCCAGACGGACGTACCCGCCCTGCAGGTGGCGGGCGAACTCGGCGGCCAATCCGAGCCGAACCATCCCCGACTCGCAATCGACGACGACGGAACCGATGTGATCACCCGCGATGCGGGATGCCGCTGTGCGCGCGCGACCCACCGGATCCGGTCCGCCCGTCGCGCGCCCATCGGTCATCGCCACCACGAGGGCACGGCGCAGCGGGTCGCGAACCTTCTCACGCAGAACAACGTCGCGCGCCGTGACGAATCCCTGAGCAAGCGGTGACCTGCCGCCGGTCTTCATTCTTCGCAGTCGTGTCGCGGCGACGTCGACGCTCGACGTCGGGGGCAGCACCAACTCGGCGTCCCGACCGCGAACAGTGATGACCGCGACCTTGTCTCGTCGCTGGTACGCGTCACGCAGCAACGACAGAACTGCACCGGTGACCGCGGAGAGACGATCCCGTGCCGCCATGGAACCGGATGCATCGACGACGAAGACGATGAGGTTGCCTTCGCGGCCCTCACGCACCGCACCCCGAAGGTCGGACGGCTGCAACACGAATCGGCCGGACTGTCGACCTCGCGCGACCTGAGACTCCGCGGCAGCGAACAATGTCCCCACCAGGTGTAGTCCCTCGCCCGGCTCCGTCGTCGACCGCACGACGCGTCCCTGCGGGGAGCGCGCCCTGGACCTGCGACCCGGGGCTCCCTCCCCGACGCCGGGAACCTCGATCGATCGCGCACGAAACTTCTCGCCGGGTGTTGCGGCGTCTCGCTCACTCGCCTGTTTCTCGGGGGCGTCGGGCTTGTCCGTCGACGACGTGCCGGTCTGTGGCCCGGGATCGGGCTGCGGTTCGCCGCCACCGTCGTCTCCGCCCCCGTCGTCTCCGCCACCGTCTCCACCTCCGTCGTCGTCGGGTCCTGGATCCGACTCGGCGGAGGACTCCGCCTGCTCGGCGGCATCCCGCATCGCGTCGTCGAGGGCCGACTCGTCGATACCCGGTTCGTCGAAGGGATCTCGCCGACGCCGGTGCGGCAGTGCGAGTTCCGCGGCGACCCGGACATCGGATTCGTCGACGGCGTCGGCGCCGCGCCAGGCGGCGTGCGCCGTGGCCGTGCGAGCCACGACCAGGTCGGCTCGCATACCGTCGACGTCGAAAGCGGCACAGAGAGCGGCGATTCGGCGCAGCTCGGTGTCGTCGAGCACCACATCGGCCAGCGCCTCGCGTGCATGCACGATCTTCCGTGCAATCTCCGCGTCGGAGTCGGCGTACTCGGCCGCGAACTCCTCGGGATTCCGTTCGTAGTTCAGGCGGCGCCTCACCACGTTCATCCGGGTGTCGACATCGCGGGACGCGGTGACCTCGACCGCCAGTCCGAATCGGTCCAGCAGCTGAGGCCGAAGCTCTCCCTCTTCCGGGTTCATGGTCCCGACGAGCACGAACTGCGCTAAGTGCGAATGAGATACACCGTCACGCTCGATGTGCACGCGGCCCATCGCGGCCGCGTCGAGCAGGACGTCGACGAGGTGGTCGTGCAGCAGATTGACCTCGTCGACGTAGAGCACTCCACGGTGCGCCGCCGCCAGCAGACCCGGCTGAAACGCGCGTTCACCGTCGCGTAGCACTTTCTCGAGATCGAGCGAGCCCACCACTCGATCCTCGGTTGCACCGACGGGCAGCTCGACGAGTCGTGCAGGCCTGGTGACGCCCTCGTCGTCGACGGCAGGCAGCAGCGCTGCCAATGCCCGGACGACGGTGGATTTGGCGGTCCCCTTCTCGCCGCGCACCAACACACCACCGATGCCGGGGTGGACTGCGCAGAGGATCAGGGACAACCGCAGCTGCTCCTGACCGACGATCGCACTGAACGGATAGCCGGGCTGCTGCACGAGAGAACTCCTTCGTCCCGGCGGACTCCGCGCCGGAGAGGTGACGAGCCCGCCGATCCGGCGGGCGTACTGCGAAGTTGTGCGGTGATCTGACTTCGGTGCTTCGGCCCCTCGGGACCGAAGCACCTACACAGTGGCGGGACCGTGCCTGATTCACACAGGACTTCCCCGCATCAACTCCCTGGTCGTCGAACGACCGGTCCGATTACGCCTCGCTCCATGGAGTTCCGCCCCCACGACGCATGGGGGTGTGCGGAATTCCGTCCTCGAGCACTTCCTCCCCGTCGGGCAGGAATCCGTGCTTGGCGTACATGTCGACGAGGTAGCTCTGTGCATTGATGCGGCACGGTGCCGAACCCACCTCGGCGAGCGCTGCGCGCAGGATGCGAGTGGTGTGGCCCTGCCCGCGCGCAGACCGCTGTGTGCAGAGCCGACCGATGCGGAACGCTTTCTCGCCGTCGTCGTGCTCTTCCAGCAGGCGCAACGTGCAGACGACCTCGCCGTCTCGTTCCAGCCAGAAGTGCCGGGTCTCGGAGAGGAGGTCTCGACCGTCGAGCTCAGGGTAAGCGCACGCCTGCTCGACGACGAACACCTCGACACGCAACTTCAACAGGTCGTACAACGTCTTGTTGGACAGGTCCAGAGCCCAGGAACGCTTCAGGGCAGCAGCTTGCGTAGTCATCAGCTCTTGCTATCACACGCCGCTGGGCTGTGCGACCTGGGTGGTCTGCCCGAGTTCGAGGCGAGCCGACGTCCAATCGAAGACCTCGCGGAACAACGCCCGGTCCTCGGCGAGCTTCTTGCCGAGCGAGGGCACCATCTCCTTCAGCTTCGGCTGCCAACCGTCGTAGCGGTCACCGAAGCAGCGCTGCAGCACGTCGAGCATCGCCGGCACCGCGGTGGACGCACCCGGCGACGCGCCGAGCAGACCCGCGATGGAGCCGTCGGCCGCGTTGATGACAGCCGTTCCGAACTCGAGCACTCCGCCGCGACCCTTCTTGCGAATCACCTGCACACGCTGACCGGCCGTGACGAGCTCCCAGTCCTTACCGACGACCTGGGGCGCGAACTCACGCAGGGTCTCGACGCGATCGGCTGCCGACTGCGCGAGCTCGCCGACGAGGTACTTCACCAAACCGAGCTCGGTCACACCGACGCCGAGCATGGACATCAGGTTTCCCGGCTTGACCGAGCTGGGGAGATCCGTGAACTTGCCCTGCTTCAGGAACTTCGGCGACCACCCTGCGTACGGGCCGAAGAGGAGTCCGGGCTTACCCCCGATGACGCGTGTGTCGAGGTGCGGCACCGACATCGGCGGCGCACCGACGGACGCTTTGCCGTACACCTTCGCCGAGTGCTGGGCGATTAGGTCCGGGTTGGTGCAGCGCAGCCATTCGCCGCTGACGGGGAACCCACCGAAGCCCTTGATCTCGCTGATCCCGGACTTCTGCAGCAGATGCAGAGCACCGCCGCCTGCTCCGACGAAGACGAACTTGGCGTTGACGGTCTTCTTCTCACCGGTCCGCAGGTTCGCGATCTTCACGTTCCACGTGCCGTCGGACTGCTTGGTGATGTTGGTGACGTCGGTGCCGAAGTGGACGGTGCCCCCGGACCCGGAGATGTAGTTGAGCAACTGACGGGTCAGCGCGCCGAAGTCGACGTCGGTGCCCTCGTCGCTCCAGTTCAGAGCGACAGGGTCGGAGAAATCGCGGCCCCCGCCCATCAGTGGCAGCCGCCGGGTGAACTCGTCCGGACTGTCGATGTACTCCATGCCCTCGAACAGCGGGTTCGACGCCAGTGCGTCGTACCGAGCGCGGAGGTACTTCACGTTCGACTCGCCGTGGACGAAGCTGACGTGAGGAATGGGGTTGATGAAGTTCTTCGGGTCGCTCAGCACGCCGGATTCGATGCTGTGCGCCCAGAACTGACGCGACACCTGGAACTGTTCGTTGACGTTCAGCGCCTTGGCGATGTCGACGGAACCGTCTTTGTTCTGCGGGGTGTAGTTCAGCTCACACAGAGCGGAGTGGCCGGTGCCGGCGTTGTTCCACGCGTCGCTGCTCTCGGCAGCGGCCGCGTCGAGTCGCTCGTACACGTCCAGCGACCACTCGGGTTCGAGCTGCTTCAGCAAAGCCCCGAGGGTGGCGCTCATGATTCCGGCGCCGACGAGAACCACGTCGGTCTTGACCTGCTGTTCTTTTGACACTGGAGAATCGACTTCCTTGTCCGTGAGTTCTCGCTCGGCGACTGACTGCTTCGACTGTTCAACTTTTCGGTGGCGGTTACGTTACCCGTCCGTACGTACCCGATTCGACGCGCCTGAAAAGCCCTGCTCCGATTGTGCTCCTCGTACGCCGCCCGACGCTCCTACTACAGTTGTGATCTGTGACTACCTGGGTGCCCGATGTCCTCGGCGACGGCTACGAACAGACCACCATCACGCTCGGCGACGACCCCGACGGCGAGGGGACGGTCGAAGCGACCCTCGTGCGGTATCAACCGTCGGGGACGGATTCTGCTCGTCGCGCGGTGATCTACGTGCACGGGTACACCGACTACTTCTTCCAGCAACACCTCGCCGAGCATTTCGCGGCCAAAGGATTTGCGTTCTACGCGCTCGACCTGCGTAAATGCGGACGTTCCTTGCGCGAGGGACAGACGCCGCACTTCGTGACCGACCTCGAGATGTACGACGCCGAACTCACCGAAGCTCTGTCTCTGGTTCGCCAGGACACCGGAGGCGGGTCGGTACTACTGACCGCACACTCCACCGGAGGACTGATCCTTCCGCTGTGGCTGGACAGGCTCAATCGCAGGAGCGGCGGGACAGCCGCGCAGGGAATCGACGGAGTCGTGCTCAACAGCCCGTGGTTCGACCTACAGGGACCGTCTGCGATCAGAAGCGTCGGAACGACCGCGATCGACGTCATCGGCCGGGTGAAGGCGAAGACTCCCGTGCCGGGCACCGGCCTCGACACCTACGGCGTGTCGCTCGCCGCGTCGGAGCAGGGCGAATGGGAGTACAACCTCGACTGGAAGCCGCTGGCCGGGTTCCCCGTCACGTTCGGCTGGATCCGAGCGATCCGGCACGGACACGCGACACTGCACCGCGGCCTCGACATCGGCGTTCCGTCGCTGATTCTCCGCTCCAAGGTCACGCATTTCTCGCGGAAGTACAGCTCGCAGACCGACGCGGCCGACGCCGTTCTCGACGTGCGTCAGATCGCACGGTGGGCCGGATGCCTCGGCGACCGGACCACCATCGTTCCCATCGAGGGGGCTCGTCACGACGTCTTTCTGTCCAAGGAGACGCCCCGGAAGCAGGCGTTCGACGAGATGAACGAGTGGATCGACTGGCTGTACCGCAGCGCCCACATAGACCGCGAATCCGGACAGAACCACAGCGAGATCGGAACCATTCGATGACCACACCCGAGCACTTCGACATTGCGATCATCGGATCGGGGTCGGGAAACTCCATTGCCGACGAACGCTTCGCCGACCTGAAAGTCGCGTTGTTCGAGGAGCATTCGCCGTTCGGGGGCACCTGCCTCAACGTCGGGTGCATTCCCACCAAGATGTTCGTGTACGCCTCCGAGGTCGCACAGACCATCCGTGATTCCTCGCGTTACGGCATCGACGCGTCGATCGACAAGGTGCGCTGGCCGGACATCGTCGACCGCGTGTTCGGCCGCATCGACCCCATCGCCGCCGGAGGCAAGGACTACCGCGAGAACGGCAGCCCCAACGTCACCCTGTTCAGCAGTCACGCCACGTTCGTCGGTCCCCGCACGATCGACACCGGAACCGGCTCGGTCATCACGGCCGATCAGGTCGTCGTCGCCGCCGGGTCCCGTCCGGTGATTCCCGACGCGGTCGCCGAGTCCGGCGTCCGCTACTACACCAACAGCGACGTCATGCGGCTCCCCGAGCTCCCCGAGCACCTCGTCATCCTCGGATCCGGCTACATCGCAGCCGAATTCGCTCATGTCTTCGGCGCACTCGGTTCGAAGGTGTCGATCGTGGCCCGCAAGAACGCCTTGCTGCGCGGGCTGGACGTCGACGTGTCCACCCGATTCACCGAGCTGGCGCAGCGAAGCTGGGACGTCCACCTGGACTCGGGCGAGGTGTCCGCAGTCTCGGACGGCGAGCGCGTCGGCCTCGAGCTGAAGGACGGAACCCGTGTGCTGGGCGACGTCCTGCTCGTCGCCGTCGGGCGTGAGCCCAACGGCGATCGACTGGGCGCGGAGGCAGGAGGCATCGAGCTCGACGACGAAGGACGGATCGTCGTCGACGAATTCGGCCGCACCACCGCAGACGGCGTGTTCGCCCTCGGCGACGTGTCGTCGGAGTACCAGCTCAAGCACGTCGCGAACCACGAAGCCCGAGTCGTTCAGCACAACCTCCTGCAGCACGAGTGGAACGACACCTCGTCGCTGCGTGCCTTCGACCACCGATTCGTCCCCGCCGCGGTGTTCACGCACCCTCAGATCGCCGAGGTCGGGCTCACCGAGGAGCAGGCGCGCGACGAAGGGTTCGACATCGCCGTCAAGATTCAGGACTACGGCGACGTCGCATACGGCTGGGCGATGGAGGATCGCGACGGATTCTGCAAGATCGTCGCAGAGAAGAAGACGGGTCGAATTCTCGGCGCCCACGTCATCGGTGCCCAGGCTCCGACGGTGATCCAACCACTCATCCAGGCCATGAGTTTCGGCACCACCGTCTCCGACATGGCACGAGGCCAGTACTGGATCCACCCGGGCCTGCCCGAGGTGGTCGAGAACGCGCTCCTCGGCCTGGACATCTGATTCGTTAGGTCACCAGGGGCTGGTGCGCAGCACGATCTCCGTGGCGAGCTCGGCCGACGCGGCCGAGGGAATGTTGTCCACACCGTCGAGTCTGACGACACGGAAATCGCCGTAGACGAGGCGGCCACTGGCGTCGGCCCCCGGCGCCTTGGTCGACCTGCCGATCACGAGTGTCGTCGGGATCTCCACGGCCGGGCAGTCGGCTGCGCGCACGGTTCCGTTCTCGTCGGCGATGGCGGGGTGGGTTCGGTCGCACACCACCAGTGACGTGAACTTTCCGAACGTGCGTGCTGCGAGGCCCCAGGCCAGCTCCGCGCCCACTCCGCTGCCGACGAGGTGCACCCAGGGCAACCCGAGTTCGGTCAGCAACTCGAGCACTCCATCGTGGTCGAGCCCGTCGATGTCCTCCACCGCAACGGTTTTGAGGTCCGAGTTGTGCAGCCGCTCGGCTACGCCGTCGTACACATCGGGGGCATCGCCTGCGTCGGGGAGCAGCAGCACGACGTGCCGCGATTCCGGACCGGCGATGCGCAGGGTGCAGCTCCCGCCGCGGGCTGCAACGTGCTTGTGATCCATGGGATACGACGCTACTGCACCCCGATGCCGCCGATCCACAACGGACCACTTTGCTCCTCGCTGTTGCGTTACCCCGATCCGGGTTCTATGGTTAGTTACATGAGTAACGAACCACTTAACCACCCGGGCTCATGGAGCTCGCACTGATGGACGAAGGTCGCCCGCTCTTCATCCAGATCGCCGAGATGGTGGAGAACTCGATCATCGACGGCGGACTCGCCGAGGAGAGCCAGGTCCCCTCGACCAACGAGCTGGCTGCCTTCCATCGCATCAACCCCGCAACCGCAGGCAAGGGTCTGGCCAAGCTGGTCGCCGACGGAATCCTCTACAAGAAACGAGGGATCGGCATGTTCGTCACCACCGGCGCCCGCGACGCATTGAGATTTCGTCGCCGAGACGATTTCGCCGATCAGTTCATCAGACCGTTGGTCACCGAGGCACGCAAGCTCGGCGTGACCGTCGACGAACTCAAGTCCATGCTCGACAACTGGGAGGAAGCACCATGAACGCCCGTCACGACCTCACCGTGGTCGACGACACTCCAGTCATCGCTTCGGTCCGCAACCTCACCAAGACCTACGGGGACTTCACCGCAGTCGACGGTGTCGACTTCGACCTGCACGCCGACAAGATCTACGGTCTGCTCGGTCGCAACGGCGCAGGCAAGACGACGGTCATGCAGTTGCTCACGGCGCAGAATCGCCAGAGCGCGGGCACCGTCGAGGTGTTCGGGATGCCGCCGTTCGAGAACGGCGCGGTCTCGGCCGACGTCTGCTTCGTCAAGGAAAGCCAGAAGTACCCCGACGACTTCAAGGTCCGTCACGTACTCACCTGCGCTGCACGGCTTCTCCCACACTGGGATCAGGCCTTCGCCGACGACCTGGTCCGCGATTTCGACCTGCCGCCGTCGCGCAAGGTCAAGAAGCTCTCACGCGGTATGACCTCCGCGCTCGGAATCGTCATAGGGCTGGCGTCACGTGCACCGCTGACGTTCTTCGACGAACCGTACCTGGGACTCGACGCTGTCGCGAGACACATGTTCTACGACCGCCTGTTGGCCGATTACGCCGAGAACCCGCGCACGATCGTGCTGTCGACCCACCTGATCGACGAGGTGAGCGACCTGATCGAGCACGTGCTGCTGATCGACAAGGGGCGGATCGTCATCGATGCCGACGCCGACGCTCTACGCCACAGCGCATTCGTGATATCGGGCGCCGCGGACGCCGTCGAGAAGTTCGTCGCTAATCACACCGTGCTGCACCGAGAGTCACTCGGGTCCATGGCCAGGGTCAGTATCGACGCTGCCCTCACCGACGCGCAACGAGCACACGCATCCTCGCTCGGCCTCGCCGCCGAACCACTGTCGCTGCAGCAGTTGGTCATTCGGAACACCACCGCGTACGGCCGGGGCGCCTCCCTCACATCCGATCACGCCACCAAGGAGTCGGTCTCATGAAACGAACGTTCGACGTCGCTCGTCTGCACACGGTCGCATGGCCGCTGATCATCGGCTGGCCTCTCGGAATCCTCGCCATCTCGTTCGCCATCTGCTACGTCATCTTCGCGTTGATACCCACCACCGACAGCGACTACAACTTCACCGGTGCGCTGTTCTCGATGTACGGATTTGCGGTGGGGTTCTATCTGCAGGCCGTGACCCAGACGTTCCCGTTCGCGCTCGGAATATCTGTGACCAGACGCGAATTCTTCTCCGCCACGGCACTCGTCGGCGTCGTTCAATCTGCAGTACTGGCGACCGTCGTGTGGATTCTGTCCGCCGTGGAATCCGCCACCGGAGGCTTCGGCGTCAAACTGCGCATGTTCGGAATCGTCCGATACGTGACGGACAATCCAGCCGTGCAGTGGTTCGGCTTGTTCGCGACGCTGCTGCTCGTCGCCGCGATCGGATTGTTCCTGGGAGTCGCCTATCAGCAATACCGAGTGAACGGAGTCCTCGCCATCGGCCTGGGCACCGTCGTCCTCGTCGGAGGTGGCGCCATCCTCGTCACATGGCAACGCTGGTGGCCGCAGGTAGGACGGTTCTTCCTCGACACGCCTGCGCTCGTACTGCTGGGCGTCGTACCTCTGGTTCTCGCCGGACTGTTCGCGGTCACCGGCTGGGCAGGGTTGCGGTCGGCAACACCCTGAAAAAACGTCGGCACTCAGGCGTCGACGCCTCGCTCGATGACACCGAGCAGGGCGTCGACGTCGACGTTCTGCTCGACGAGATCCGCCAGCAGATCCAGTTGTTCCTGACGAAGCTGCCCGACGCTGGTGGCCGGCGACACCGTGAACCCCGACCGCCCGGAGAGTCGAGCCGCCCAGCGCAGAAACTCGCGACGGAAGTGGTCGGACTCGAGCACTCCGTGCCAGTGAGTACCCATCACCGACCCGCGCACACTGCCCTCGGATGTACCGTCGGCGTACGTCAGCAGCGGCGAATCGCCGGTACGTACGACGCGGCCGTGGTGAATCTCGTAGCCCGACACGGCCGAATCCGCGAACCGAGCCGACGAACCCTCCACACGTGCCAGCACCTTGTCCGCACGGAATTCGACGTCGAGATCGAGAAGGCCCAATCCGTCCACCTTCTCGACGTCGGATTCGATTCCGTCCGAAATGGTCTGCCCCAGCATCTGATACCCGCCGCAGATGCCCAGAACGGGCCGACCGGTGCGGCCACGTTCCTCGAGCGCCTCCGCCAGACCTGTCCTGCGCAACCACGCGAGATCGGACAACGTCGCCTTGCTTCCCGGCACGACCACAAGATCGGCGTCGGGCAGCCGCGACGGCTCCGTCACCCACTGAACCGAGACGCCTGGCTCGCATGCAAGCGCCTCGACGTCCGTCGTGTTGGATATGCGGGGCAGCCGGATCGCCGCCACCCGCAGCCATTGCCCGCCCACCGGACGCGACGGACGCCCCACCGGCGCGTCGGCAACCACCCCGAGCGAATCCTCGGCGTCCATCCACAGTTCTTCGCAGTACGGCACGACACCGAACGTCGGCCTGTCCGTGAGCGATCGAAGTTGGTCCAGTCCCGGCTGCAGCAACGCCGGATCACCTCGGAACTTGTTGATCACGAACCCCTTGATCAACGCCTGATCCTCGGGCGACAGTACCGCGACCGTTCCGTAGAGATGAGCCAGCACTCCGCCGCGATCGATGTCGCCGATTATCACCACCGGTATCGAAGCAGCGGTGGCCAGCCCCATGTTCGCGAGATCGGTTGCACGTAGGTTGATCTCCGCAGGCGACCCCGCACCCTCGCAGATCACCACGTCGAAATCGCGGCGAAGGGACTCGAGCTCGGCGGCGACGACAGTACGTAAGGCCTGCCGGTGCTCGATGTACGTGGACGCGGACACCTGCGCCACCGCGCGTCCACGCACCACCAACTGCGACGTCCGATCACTTCCCGGTTTCAGCAGAACCGGATTGAACCGCACGCTCGGCTCCAGACCGCACGCCGCAGCCTGCAGTGCCTGCGCCCGCCCGATCTCCCCGCCGTCGAGCGTCACCACCGAGTTGTTGGACATGTTCTGCGCCTTGAACGGCGCCACGGACACACCGCGACGCGCCAACATCCGGCACAGGCCCGCCACCAACACACTCTTGCCCGCATCGGACGTCGTACCCGCAACCAGTAGCGCACCGCCCAGAGTCGTCACAACCCGAACTTCGTTCCGCAGGCGCTGCTCGGAGCCTTCACAACGAGGTTCGTTCCGCAGGCTCCACTCAGAGCCCTCACAACGAGGTTCGTTCCGCGGGCTCCACTCAGAGCCTTCACAACGAGGTTCGTTCCGCAGGCTCCACTCACGGCAGAGTGAGAATTTCGCAGCCCGTGTCCGTGACGACGAGGGTGTGCTCGAACTGCGCGGTCCACTTGCGGTCCCGTGTCACCACCGTCCAGCCGTCGTCCCACATCTCACCGTCGATGGTGCCCAGGTTGATCATCGGCTCGATCGTGAAGGTCATGCCCGGCTCGATGATGGTCTCCACCGACGGCTGGTCGTAGTGCAGCACCACCAGGCCGTTGTGGAACGTGGTGCCGATGCCGTGGCCGGTGAAATCCTCCACGACGCCGTAACCGAAACGATGCGCGTAGGACTCGATGACGCGGCCGACGACGTTGAGCGCGCGCCCCGGCTTGACTGCCTTGATGGCACGCATCGTCGCTTCGTGCGTGCGTTCGACGAGCAACCGCGCCTCCTCGGAGACGTTCCCGGCGAGGAATGTTGCGTTGGTGTCCCCGTGAACACCGTCGATGTAGGCAGTCACGTCGATATTGACGATGTCACCGTCCTGAACGACGGTGGAATCGGGGATGCCGTGGCAGATCACCTCGTTGAGGGACGTGCAGCACGATTTCGGAAATCCCCTGTAGCCCAACGTCGACGGGTACGCACCGTGGTCGATCATGTACTCGTGCGCGATGCGGTCGAGTTGGTCGGTCGTCACACCGGGTGCAACGGCTTTACCCGCTTCCTGGAGCGCGCGAGCGGCGATGGTGGACGCGACCCGCATCTTCTCGATCACCTCGGGCGTCTGAACCCACGGCTCGCTGCCTTCGTTCGCAGTCGGCTTCCACGCGTACTCCGGTCTTTCGATCGACGCGGGAACGGACAGAACCGGTGATACGACACCCGGCACGAGTGGCTGGCGCGGCTTGCTCTCGGCGGTCACAGACATGCGTCCAGGGTAGTCGGTGAGCCTCGAACCCGATCGTCACGGCCCGATACCCCACCCGCTATGATGCAGGTCACAGGACCCCGAGGAGCCCGACGTGTCGACCGACGAAATGCCACGCCCCCGCACACGTGACGGCGTTCTTCGTCCACGTGACGGGGATGCGCTGCGTGCCGAACTGAGGCACATCGCCGACGCGTCGGGAGTCCCGGTCGTGTTCGGCGGTGAAGTCGACTCGCACACACTGTGTCTCAGCCACTTCCACGGCACCAGAACACGAGGTCTCGACGGACTCGTCATTCCGAGCAGGTCCGGCCTCGGCGGCCGAGTGCTGGATCAACGTCGTCCCGCCGCGGTCAGCGACTACCGAGCGTCGATGTACATCACCCACGATTACGATCAGCCGGTCCTCGGCGAGGGTCTGCAATCGATTCTGGCTGTTCCTGTCGTCGTCGCGGGAGCGTCACGGGCGGTGATGTACGCAGCGATCCGAGAACGCGGACCCATGGGCGACCGCGTGGCGGACAGCATGATCCGCGCATCGAAGCGGCTGGCGCAGGAAATCGCCGTCCGCGACGAAGTCGACCGTCGGTTGCGCCTGATGGACAGCGTCGCCGCACACCCCGCTGCGCCCTCGACGTCGGCGACGGAGACCCTGCGCGAGATCCACGCCGAATTGCGCACCCTATCGGGATCCGACATCGACGAAACCGTGGCAGCACGGCTCGTGGAACTGTCCGACCGCATCGCAGGCTCGTTGCGCGGTCCCGACGTGGAATCGGACGTGACACTCTCCGCTCGCGAAACCGACGTTCTCGCGCAGATAGCACTGGGCTGCACCAACGCGGAGGCAGCCGCGAGGCTGTCACTCAAGCCGGAGACGGTCAAGTCCTACCTTCGGTCGATCATGAGCAAGACCGGCACGCGCACACGCCACGAATCGGTGGTCGCCGCACGCCGGTTGGGCCTTCTCCCCTAGTAACCGGCGGGCAACTGCTCGAACATCTGGCGCGTGACCGCCACCGCGTTATCCGAGCTACCGCCGCGTACCACCAGGGTCGCGAACGCCAGATCACCTCGGTAGCCGACGAACCACGCGTGCGATCCACCGTCGACCTCGGCCTCACCCGTCTTCCCGTAGACCTCCCCCTGGTCGGCGATCCGCTCGGCCGTTCCGCTGGTCACCACCGAGCGCATCATGCCGCGAAGACCGTCGACCATCGCAGGTTCGATCTGCGGGTGCTCCCCCTCGATCGTGGTCTCCCGACCGACGATGAGAGTGGGCACCGGCGTCGAGCCGTTGGCCACCGTCGCCGCCGCCAACGCCATGCCGAAGGTGGACACCACCACCTTGCCCTGGCCGAAACCGTCCTCGGTGCGCTGCACCAACTCCTCGGCCGGCGGTACCGAACCGGAGTCCGTCGGCAGTCCGACCACGTCGTACTCGGGTCCGACGCCGAATTGCGACGCCGCCACCGTCAACGCGTCCGGCGCCATCTCGCTCGCCAACTTCGCGAACGACGTGTTGCAGGAGCGCGTGAACGCCGTTCCCATGGAGACGTTTCCGAGCGAGAACTCGTTGTAGTTCGGGATGCTGCGTTCGCCGATCTCGATGCGACCGGGGCACGGAACCGTGGTCTCCGGGCCCGCGAGCCCGTTGGAGATGGCGGCACCGGCAGTGATGATCTTGAAGGTCGATCCCGGCGGGTACAGGCCGGCGGATGCAACGGGTCCGTCCCTGTCCGCTTCCTTGTTCTGGGCGACGGCGAGAACGGCACCGGTCGACGGCTGGATCACCACCATCATCGCCTGTTCGGCGCGTGCATCGACCGCGTTCTGTGCCGCGACCTGGATGTTGCGATCGAGACTGATCGAGAACGACGGCGCGGGTTCGGGCGGCGTGTCGGTCAACACGTCGATGTCCACGCCGTTCCGGTTGACCGTCACCACACTCCACCCGGCCTTGCCGTCGACCTCGTCGATGACGGATTTCTTGACCTGGGAGACCAGGTCGGGAGCGAAGTCCCTGTCGGTGGACAGCAGATCCGATTCGTCCGACGCCGATACTCCCGACAGTCCGGAGAGTGCCGCCGCGACTGTTCGATAGTCCTCGTCTCGGAGCAGCGCAACCGGGTACGCACCGTCGACGGACGTCGCGGACTCGACGATGCTCTGCGCCGAGATGCTGGAGTCGAACGGAGCGAGAAGGCGGGCGAGGTTCGTGGCCGTCGCGACGATGTTGTCCGACTCGTCGGCGGTCACCTTGATGCGATGCACGACGCCCGGAACCAACACGTCGGTGCCGGAGCGCTCGTTCACCCGCGCACGCGGCGGTGCCGTCGACCGCAGAGCCATCGTCTGCGTTTCGCCCAGGCCTGGATGAATGTCGGTGGAAGTCCACCGCACACCCCACTGCCCGTCGGTGCGTCCCATACGGAGTTCACCGTCGTACGTCCACACCCGTTCCTTCGGCAGTTGCCACTCGTAGGTGTAACCGACGGTGGCCGTGTCCCCGTCGACGCGAACCGAAGTGGTTGTGGCATGCAAAGATTCAGCTTGCAGGTTGTTCCATGCATCCGACAGCGCGGCGGACGCGACGTCCGGACGGTCGGTGTCCGCGGCCGCGGCGTCGATGTCCTGGGAAGAGAACGCATCGAGGAATGCCTGCGCCGCAGGCTCGGGTCCCGCCGGGCTCGGCGTGCACGCCACTGCAGATCCCGTCACCACGACACACGCAGCCGCGACCACGAGGCAACGACGAAGACCCGAGAATTCCATTGCGCCCATCGTAGTTCGGCGACGCCCGGGTCCCCGGCAACGAATCGCTGTCAGTCGAGAAGGACCGTCGTGAACGTCGCAACCTGAGTGAGGCCGATCCGCGCGTACGCACGACGGGCGGGGAAGTTGAAACTGTTGACGTAGAGGCTGGCCACGCGCCCGCTCCGCACCACCGCGTCGACGACGGTTGCCGTTCCCGCCGACCCGAGACCGCGGCCTCGGTAGAGAGGATGCACCCATACGCCTTGGATCTGGCCCACGGTGGCCGAGCGTGAACCGATCTCGGCCTTGTACACGACCTGGCCGTCCTCGAAACGCGCCCATGCCCGGCCCGCGGCGATGAGACTTGCGATCCGACGACGGTAGCCACGGCCGCCGTCGTTGGCACGTGGATCCACACCGACTTCCTCGATGAACATCGCCACAGCGGCCGTCAGGTAGACGTCGAGTTCGTCGGCGCGCACCAACCGGACTTCGGGGTCCGGTGGAAACTCCGAGAGTTGTGACGTGGCGAGGAGCGGTTGCTCGCTCCGCAACTCACGCGGCGCTCCCCAGTCGGCTTCCAGCATTTCCCACAGCGGAAGCGTCAACTCGGCGCGCCCGACGAGCGAGGAACACATACGTGGGCCTCGGCAGGCGCGGTCCGCGAACGACCGCAGATCGTCGACGTCGCCGAGCAGTGGAACCAGGTTGGCACCGTAGAAGCACAGAGACTCCTGCGGTCCCCCTCGACTCCACATCTCTCCGTGGAACGACCGTGGGTCGAGCCCGGATTCCTGCACACGCGCCGCGATCATGCACGTGGCAATGGGATCGGCGTCGAGCACACGGAGAACACTGGCAGTGTCCTTGTTGCTCAGTGGCTTCGCGCCGAGGAGCTTGAGCACCGTCCGTCACCTCCCGAGCTACGCGCGTCCACCGTCATGGACATAGATTGCCAGATCGACGCATGCATCGGGGACTTTACGGGTGGGACATTCGGCCCCACTTCGAGTGGTTACCCGACGGTGACGACCGGCGCTCCCGAGTCGGCGCCCTCACCCTCGTCGAACTCCTCGGCGATGCGCATCGCTTCCTCGATGAGCGTCTCCACGATCTGGGCCTCGGGCACGGTCTTGATCACCTTGCCCTTGACGAAGATCTGGCCCTTGCCGTTTCCGGACGCCACACCGAGATCCGCGTCGCGCGCTTCACCCGGACCGTTGACGACGCATCCCATCACGGCGACGCGCAGCGGGATCTCCATACCTTCGAGACCCGCGGTGACCTCGTCGGCGAGCGTGTAGACGTCGACCTGCGCGCGACCGCAGGACGGGCACGACACGATCTCGAGCTTGCGTGGCCGCAGATTGAGCGACTGCAGGATCTGGTTTCCGACCTTGATTTCCTCGGCGGGCGGCGCGGACAGCGACACTCGGATGGTGTCGCCGATGCCGCGCGACAGGAGCGACCCGAACGCCACGGCGGACTTGATGGTGCCCTGGAACGCCGGCCCCGCCTCGGTCACACCGAGGTGAAGCGGGTAATCGCACTGCGCCGCCAACTGCTCGTACGCCGCGACCATCACGACCGGGTCGTTGTGCTTGACCGAGATCTTGATGTCACCGAAGCCGTGCTCCTCGAACAGGCCTGCTTCCCACAATGCGGACTCGACAAGCGCTTCGGGGGTTGCCTTGCCGTACTTGTCCATCATCCGCTTGTCGAGCGATCCGGCATTGACGCCGATACGGATGGGGATGCCTGCATCGCCCGCGGCCTTCGCGACCTCTTTGACTCGGCCGTCGAATTCCTTGATGTTGCCGGGGTTCACGCGGACCGCCGCGCAGCCGGCGTCGATCGCGGCGAAGATGTACTTGGGCTGGAAATGGATGTCCGCGATGACGGGGATCTGGCTCTTCTTCGCGATGATGGACAGCGCATCCGCGTCGTCCTGTGTGGGGCATGCCACACGCACGATGTCGCATCCGGACGCCGTCAGCTCGGCGATCTGCTGCAGGGTCGCGTTGATGTCGTGAGTCTTGGTGGTGGTCATCGACTGCACCGAGATGGGGTGGTCGCTGCCGACACCGACGGTGCCGACCTGCAGTTGACGAGTCTTACGGCGAGGTCCGAGTACGGGAACCGGCGGTGCCGGCATTCCCAATCCGACTGACACAGTCACTTCGTTGCCTTCTTCCGGTGAGCTTCACCCATGAGTCTACTTAGAACAACTGGATCGGGTTCACGATGTCTGCTGTGAGCGTCAGCAACATGTACGCGCCGCCGATCACGATCACCACGTAGGTGACGGGCATCAACTTCATGTAGTCGACCGGTCCGCCGTTCGGCAGCCCGCGTCTGTTGCGGAAGAAGTTGCGGATCCGCTCGTAGATCGTCACCGCCATGTGCCCGCCGTCGAGTGGGAGCAACGGCAGCAGATTGAAGATGCCGAGGAAGAAGTTCAAACTCGCGAGCAGCAGCACGAACACCGGCCACATGGACCGCTCCACCAACTGTCCACCGATCACCGACGCACCGACCACGCTGATCGGAGTCTCGGCGTCACGCTCACCGCCGGTGATGGATGTCCACAGATCCGCTACCTTGCTCGGCATCTGCACCAGTCGATGCGCGGTCTCGACGAACATGTCGCCAGTGAACGCGAACGACGCGGGAATCGCGGCGAGGGCGTTGTACTGGGTCGGCAGGAACCGTTCCATCGACACTCCGACCGCGCCGACCGTCGCCGACCGTCGGCCGGTTTCCGTACCGTCGGACACCCAGCGCTGCACCTGCTGGACCTGGACGGGGAACGTCAACTCGGCGCCGTCACGTTCGACGACGAAGGTCGCTGTGCCGGACAGAGGCTGGGTCGCCGCGACGACGTCCGTGAACTCGGGTGTCTCGGTGCCGTTCACCGACACGATGACATCGCCCTGCCGAATGCCTGCCTGGAACGCCGGGCTAGGTCCGCTGCACTCCGGGAAAGTCAGATCGTCGTTCTGCGTCGGCGGAACGCACTGCATCTCCCCGACCATCGCGCCGGCCGGCGGGTTCAGATTCGGTAGTCCCCACCCGACGGCCAAGGTGAAGATCAGCACGAAGCCCAGAACGAAGTTCATCCCGATGCCGCCCATCATGACGACGAGCCTCTTCCAGGTCTTCTGGCGGTACATGGCACGGTCGATCTCGTCGGGAGCGAGTTCGTCGATCGCGGTCATGCCGGCGATGTCGCAGAACCCGCCCGCCGGAATGGCTTTCAGGCCGTACTCGGTCTCACCTCGACGGAACGAGAAGACCTTGGGACCGAAACCGATGAAGAAGCGGCGCACCTTCATTCCCGTCGCGCGGGCGGTCCACATGTGCCCCGCCTCGTGCAGCGCGATCGACACCGTGATTCCGAGGGCGAACAGGATCACCCCGAATACGAACACCATCCGGCTCAGTCCTTCTGGTTCAGGAGTTCGCGGGCGTGGGCGCGGGCCCACGAATCTGCAGCGAGGACGTCACCGACGCTGGTGGGTTCGGAGGTCCACTGCCCGGTGCCTGCGTCGAGTACCTGTCCGACCGTCTCCACGATCTGCGGGAAATCGATCCGTCCCGCCAGGAATGCTTCGGCAGCAACTTCATTGGACGCGTTGTAGACCGCCGTCATGCACCCACCGAGCACCCCGGCTTCGCGGGCGAGTTGAACCGCGGGAAACACCCGGTCGTCGAGTGGCTCGAAATCCCACGTGAACGACGTGGTGAAATCGATCGCTCGAGCCGCGTCCCGCACGCGGTCGGGCCATCCGAGGGCGAGCGCGATGGGCAGGCGCATGTCCGGCGGGCTGGCCTGAGCGATCGTCGACCCGTCGAAGAACGTGACCATCGAATGGACGATGGACTGCCGGTGAACCGTCACGTCGATGCGGTCGTACGGAATGTCGAACAACAGATGGGTCTCGATGAGTTCGAGCCCCTTGTTGACCAGCGTTGCCGAGTTGAGGGTGTTCATCGGCCCCATCGACCACGTCGGGTGTGCAGCGGCCTGCTCCGGCGTCACCGATTTCAGTTCCACCTCGGACCATCCCCGGAACGGGCCACCCGAGGCGGTGAGGATCAGGCGATCCACTTCCGCCGCGCGGCCTCCGCGCAGACATTGAGCCAGCGCGGAATGCTCGGAGTCGACGGGCACGATCTGGCCGGGAGCGGCCGCGGACGTCACCAGCGAGCCGCCCGCCACCAGTGATTCCTTGTTGGCGAGGGCGAGCGTTGCACCCGACTTCAGAGCGGCCAGGGTCGGTTCGAGGCCGCGCGACCCCACCAGCGCGTTCAGCACGATGTCTGCCTGCACCGATTCCACGAGGTCTGTCACAGCTCGGTCGCCCGTGAGAATGTCCGGCAGGTTCAGCTCGGCGCCGGCCGTGGGGTTCGCCACCGCGACGGAGTCGACGCCCGTGGCGTCGATCTGCCGACGCAGCACGTCGATGTTTCCGCCCCCGGCCGCAAGCCCCACCACCTCGAACTTGTCGGGGTTGGCCGCGATGACGTCGAGCGCCTGGGTCCCGATCGATCCGGTACTACCCAGCAACAGCACCCTCTTGGGTCTGCCCGACGGTGAATCTTCGACTCGCAGTGGCTCTGGCACTCGTCCATTGTTCCTGATCGTGTCTGAGAGTTCGCTATGCGTGTGCCGTCCCTAAGCTGACACCGTGCCGTTGCCGACCCTTGTGACCGATCTGATCAGCTACGAACTGCTGTTGTCCGTGGCAGAACTCGGCAGCATCGGACGCGCCGGGGAGGCCCATGGAATGTCTCAACCGGCCGCCAGCTCGCGGCTGGCAGCTCTGGAGCGACGAGTGGGCGTGCCACTCCTCGAACGGACGCCCCGCGGCGCCACCCTCACCGCGACCGGAGAACTGGTGGCGAGCTGGGCCGAGCGCGTCGTCGTCGAAGCCGCGCGCCTCGCGACGTCCATCGAATCACTTCGGACCGACCGGAACAGCCACGTGAGAGTCGCGGCCAGCCTCACGATCGCCGAGTACCTCGTCCCCCGATGGCTGATCACGCTGCGCGCTCAGGAGCCGTCGGTCACGCCGTCGCTGTCGTCGGGCAATTCCGCCGATGTCTCCGCCGCCGTTCTCGCCGGCCGCGCGGACATCGGTTTCGTCGAGAGCCCCGACGTGCCCAACGGACTCGAGCACTGCGACATCGCGCACGACGAGCTGGTCGTGGTCGTCGCCCCGGGCCACGAGTGGGTGGGCCGCTCGATCACCGCACGAGAACTGGCGTCGACGCCGTTGGTCACCAGAGAACCCGGCTCGGGCACCCGCCGCGCCCTCGAACGAGCGCTCGAGAGCACCGACTCGGCCCCGCCGTTGCTCGAAGTGTCGTCCACCACGGCGATCAAGGCCGCGGTCGGGGGCGGAATGGCGCCCGCAGTGCTCAGTTCACTCGCCGTGTCCGCCGAGCTGGCGGCAGGCACGCTGGTCCGCGTCCGCACGGACGGGCTGGATCTGCGCCGCTCCCTCCGTGCCGTGTGGCCCACGGGAACCCGCCCGAACGAGCCGTCGTCGACGTTGGTGACCATCGCCATAGCGGCCACCGAGTCATAAGCCGAGGTTTGGACGCGATAGGCAATCGACGTCTACCGTCGCCGCCCACGGCCGGGCACCGTGAGTGTCATGACCACGATGCTCCTCGCGAACGTACCCGCCACCCGACGAGGTTCCGGCGCCTCCACCGCGATATTCCGAGACGTCACCCCGAATCTGTTCACCACGGTGATGGGGACGGGCATCGTCGCCACCGCGGCGGCGACGCTCCCCGTCCAGTTCGTCGGGCTGCGGGTGTTCGCGACGATCGTGTGGGCCTCGGCTGCGTTCGTCATGATCGCGCTGACGGTCGCGCTGGCCGTCCACTGGACCGTGCACCGCGTGCACGCCCTGGCTCACGCGGCGAATCCGGTGACGGTGCAGTTCTACGGCGCTCCCCCGATGGCTCTGCTCACTGTCGGTGCGGGCGCGGAACTTCTCGGCGGCGACATTCTGGGCAACGCGACGGCGACGGCCGTCTTCGCGACGTTGTGGACGGCCGGGACCGTGCTCGGGGTCCTCGCCAGCGTGACTGTTCCGTACCTCATGATCACCACGCACGACCACACCGACGTGGCTGCTCTACCAGCGTGGTTGATCCCCGTCGTTCCTCCGATGGTGTCCGCGTCCACCGGCGCGTTACTACTCCCGCACGTCGCACCCGGCCAGGGGCGGTCGGCCATGCTCGTCGGGTGTTACGCGCTGTTCGGGCTTTCGCTCGTCGTCGGCATGCTGACCGTGGCCCTGGTGTACGGGCGTCTGCTCCACCGCGGTGCACCCGCTGCTCAGGCCGCCCCCACGATATGGATCACCCTCGGGATCGTGGGCCAATCCGTCACGGCGGCAGTGCTTCTCGGCAACGACGCAGCGCTGGTGTTCACGGGCGACGACGCGACGATCGCCACAGGTCTACGGGTGTTCGGGATTGTCCACGGGCTGGTGATGGGCGGCTTCGGAGTGTTCGTGTTCGCCCTCGCCGCGGCCGTGACAATGCGCTCCCTGCGTCGTGAACCAAGCTTCTCCATGAGCTGGTGGTCGTTCACGTTCCCGATCGGAACGTGCGTCACCGGCGCGACCGCGCTCGGCGGCGCTCTCGGCTCCGCAGCTGTCGACGCCGTGGCCGTCGTCCTCTACGTGGTGCTGGTCTCTGCCTGGGCGGTGGTCGTCGCCCGCACCGTCTGTTCCCTCACGTCCACCCGTGCGCCGCGGGAGGGTGCTCGGCGATCCAGTGCCGGGCGATGTCGACACGTCGAGCGATCCACACCTTCTCGTGCGACTGGACGTGGTCGAGGAAACGCTCCAGCGCCCTGATGCGGGCCGGACGTCCGACGAGTCGGCAGTGCAACCCCACCGACAGCATCTTCGGTGAACCGGCTTCACCCTCGGCATACAGAACGTCGAACGCATCGCGGAGGTGCGCGAAGAACTCCTCCCCCGTCGAGAATCCACCGGGCGACGAGAAACGCATGTCGTTGGTGTCGAGCGTGTACGGGACGACGAGGTGGTCCACGGTGTCCGACCCGCGATCCACCCGGGCCCAATACGGCAGGTCGTCGGCGTAGGAATCCGAGTCGTACAGAAATCCTCCGTGCTCGACGACGAGCGACCGGGTGTTGGGTGAGTCGCGGCCGGTGTACCACCCGAGCGGAGCCGATCCCGTCAGCTCGGTCAAGATCTCCATGGCTTCGGCCATGTGTTCACGCTCGACGTGCTCGTCGATCAGTTGATAACCGATCCAACGCAATCCGTGACTCGCGATTTCGTGCCCTTGTTCGACGAAGGCGGCCACCGCGTCCGGATTGCGCTGCATCGCACGGGCGACGGCGAACACGGTCAACGGCAGTCCGCGACGCTCGAACACACGAAGCACTCGCCATACGCCGGCACGAGATCCGTACTCGTACAACGACTCCATACTCATGTGCCGGTTGGGAAACGCCTGAGCTCCGATCATCTCGGACAGAAAGGTCTCCGATGCCGTATCACCGTCCAGAACGTTGTTCTCGGACCCTTCTTCGTAGTTGAGCACGAACTGAACGGCGATCCGTGCCCCACCCGGCCACCGCGGATCAGGAGGATGCGCGCCGTAACCGACCATGTCGCGCGGGTAGGGCACACGGGAGTGGGACAGTCGTTCCGAAGTCACGAAAGTCGAGTCTTCCAGCAATCGCGCCGCCGCGCCGAGGATACGGACCCTGGTGGCTACGACGGACGGTCGTATGCAAATATTGACGAAGACGAGCGCGCCTGCCGACGGCGTGAGACATGACCCGAGAGGATCGACCGGTGGCACAAACCGAGCTGAACCCCGCTTCGTACGACCCGGTCGAGTACACCCACGAGGACATCGCCGAGGTCCCGTCCGCCGAGTGGGGATGGAGCGGTGAGTCCGGCAAAGCCATGCGCATCGCGGCGATCGTCGTTGCGGCCATGCTGCTGTTCATGATTCACGGCAACCACACGGGCCTGGTCGAGGACCTGTGGCTCATCGGCTTCGCGATCGCGCTGGTCGGCATCGTGGTGCGCGACGTGATCGTGCGCCGCAAGCCTCGCTGACGAACTTCCCAGGTCTTCCTTCGTCGCAGGTCTTCCTACTTACGTCGAATGCCCGGTACGACTCGAAGTCGTACCGGGCATTCGCGTTTTCGGGAAGCAGCGCGCCTAGTTCTCGGCAGCGAGCTGCCCGCACGCAGCGGCGATTTCCTGCCCGCGAGTATCGCGGACCGTGCAGGACACACCTTGGGCGATGACTCGTCGCACGAATTCACGCTCGACGTCCTTCGGGCTCGCGTCCCACTCGCTGCCCGGCGTCGGGTTGAGCGGAATCAGGTTGACGTGCACTCGCGAACCCAGTGCCTTGTGCAGCTTCTTGCCGAGCATGTCGGCCCGCCACGGCTGGTCGTTGACGTTCTTGATCATCGCGTACTCGATCGACACACGGCGACCGGTTCGGTCTGCGTAGTAGCGAGCCGCCGACAGGACCTCGGCCACGGACCACCGATTGTTCACCGGCACCAAGGTGTCGCGTAGCTCGTCGTCGGGAGTGTGGAGCGACACTGCGAGGGTCACCGACAACCCCTCGTCGGCGAGCTTGCGGATCGCCGGCGCCAGTCCGACGGTCGACACGGTCACCGACCGCTGGGACAGACCGAGCCCGTCCGGCGCGGGCGAGACGATCTTGCGGACGGCTGCGACGACGCGCTTGTAGTTCGCGAGAGGCTCGCCCATACCCATGAACACCACGTTGGACAGCCGGCCTTCGCCACCGGCGACCACGCCGTCACGCAGATCCGCCGCCGCCGAACGCACCTGGTCCACGATCTCGGCTGTGGTCAGGTTGCGGTCGAGACCACCCTGTCCCGTTGCGCAGAACGGGCACGCCATTCCGCAGCCCGCCTGACTGGAGATGCACAGTGTCGCGCGGTCCGGGTACCGCATCAGGACACTCTCGAGCAGGGTGCCGTCGTTCGCCTTCCACAGCGTTTTGCGTGTGTCGCCGTCGTCGCACGCCAGGTGTTTGATCGGCGTCAACAGTGTGGGGAACAGGTCGGCGCCGACCTTCTCACGCACAGCGGCGGGAAGGTCCGTCATCTTGCTCGTGTCCGCTTCGAGGCGGCTGTAGTAGTGCCTGGCCAACTGGTCGGCACGGAATGCAGGCAATCCGAGTGCCTTCACCGCGTCCTTGAGGCCGTCACGATCGAGATCCGCCAGGTGACGCGCAGGCATTCCACGCTTCCGATCCGCGAACACCAGCGGAAGCGCGGCCCTCGTCGGTGTGGACGTGCCCTCGGCCGAGTCCGGCGAGGGAGCAGTCCCGGTAGCAGCGTGTGCGTCGGAAACGGAAGCGGAGTCACTCATAGTGCCTCCAGTGTCCCACTCCTGCGCACCGACGCCTATTCAGCACGGTTCACCGTCGCCGCCGTCCGTTTCCAGCTCGATGCGGAGGGGTAACCGAATCGACAGCAGATACGCGTGCATTCCCGCCTCGCGTACGAAAGGATCGAACAATGTCCACACCAGCAGGAGATCGCAACGACGGCTCGTTTCCGGACGCGTCGGCACCGTACGAGGACTCGGGTTCGTCGGCGATCACGACGCCGGATTCGGACCAGCACAGCGCACCCGATCCGGAGGCCGTTCGCGATACGAGACCTGCCGTCGGGACGGCGCCGGACGGTATCGCGCACACCAAAGCCGCAGCTACGTGGACCGGCCTGGTGGTCGGCGCGATCGTACTGGTGATCCTTCTCATATTCATCTTGCAGAATCTCGACGCCGTGCCTGTGGAAATATTCGTGTGGACGTTCGAGCTTCCGCTCGGCGTGAGTATGTTGCTGGCCGCGATTGCCGGTGCCCTCGTGATGGCCCTGGCGGGCGGAGTCCGAATTCTTCAGATTCGGCGTGCGGCAAAACGCAAATAACGGATCGAACCGGTGAACAGTATGCACACAAGCTGGCGTAGTCGAACTGAATCGATAATGCTGGTAGTGCCCGATTTCACCACAAGGAGCCTTTTGTGACCACTTTCATGGAGACACCCGTGACGTCTGGCGTCGCGCCCGAGCGTGCACGCTCGTGGCTGTTGGTACCCGCCACCAAACCCGACACGTTCACCGCAGCCGCCGAGTCCGAAGTCGATGCCGTCATTCTCGACATCGAGGACGCCGTGGCACCCGGCGCGAAGCCCGCCGCCCGCGACGCTGTCGTCTCCTGGCTGGAAGCCGGAAACTCCGCCTGGGTACGAGTGAACGACGCGACCACGAGCTTCTGGGCCGACGACCTCGCCGCCCTGTCCGGCCTGAAGGGCCTCGCAGGCATCATGCTGGCCAAGACCGAAAGCGGAAGCCAGGTCGAGGCAACCGCGTCGCGCCTGGCCGAGGGAACGCGCATCCTCGCACTCGTCGAATCCGCCATGGGTCTCGAAGCAACACCCGAGATCGCGCGCGCGGACTCCACGTTCCGGCTGGCGTTCGGCAGCGGCGACTTCCGGCGCGACACCGGAATGAGCGACGAGCCCCTGGCCATGGCGTACCCACGTTCGAGGCTCGTCGTGTCGTCACGAGCGGCACGCCTCCCCGGTCCGATCGACGGTCCAACCCTTACCGCGAACGAGAGCATCCTCTCGCGCGACTCGGCCCTGACGGTGTCGATGGGCATGACCGGCAAACTGTGCATGCACGCCGAGCAGGCTCCTACCGTCAACCGTGAGCTCGCACCGTCGCCGTCCGACGTGACCTGGGCCGACGAGGTCGTCGACGCACTCGGCGCCGACGGAGCACGAGTGAAGGACGGCAGCGACCTTCCACGTCTCGCCAAAGCGTTGAAAATTCGCGACGCCGCCGAGATTTTCGGAGTTCGCGCCGGGTGAGCCGAACGGTCAGGCCAGTTCGATGCCGGCAGGTTTGTGCCGGACATGGACCCGGTACCTGACATCGAAGCCAAGGCCAGGGATGCTGCGTGCAGCCCTGGCCGCTGTGCGTCGGGTGAACTCGATCCCCAGAACCTCCCGCATCGTCCGGCGATCCGAGAACTTCCACCGGGTGTCGACACGCGTCAACGCGAATCCTTGCGCCTCGAAGAATGCTTCCACGGCGCTGCAGTTGTACTTCGGCAGGTCGGCGCGCATCCAGTCTCCGTAGGGCGACGACGAGACGTCGAGATCCACCACGACGAGACTTCCACCCGGAGTGAGCACTCGCAGCGCTTCGGTGATCCCCGGCCCCGCCCCGACGCCGAAGAAGTAGGCCGTTCGGGCGTGCACCAGATCCACGGACGAGTCCGGCAACGGTAACGATTCCGCGTGACCCGCGACCACCTCGACGTTGTGCAGGCCGCTCACTCGTGTCGCAGCCGCCTCCCGGAGTGGCTCGTGCGGCTCGACGCCGATGACCCGACTCGCGTCGGCCGCGAAGTCCGGCAGATGGAATCCTGTTCCGCATCCGACGTCGACCACGACGCGGCCGGCCCAAGGAACCACCGCACGCAGATACCGTGGGATGTTTCCGTCTGCGTCCTGCGCCAGATTCTCCGCCTCGTAGATCTCCGGCCAGTGCCAGATGTTCGGGCTGGGGATGGTGCGGGGATCCGTCACAGCAGGATCGCGAACACCAGCCACGCTACGAAAGCCGACGGAAGCAACGAGTCCAGACGATCCATGATGCCGCCGTGACCCGGTAGCAGCGTACCCATGTCCTTGATCCGGAGATCGCGCTTGACCTGAGATTCGATGAGGTCGCCGAGCGTACCCGTCACCACGAGCACGACGCCGAGGAGAACGCCGATCATGGAGTTGGCGTCGAGGATGAGTGTGACCGTCAGAAGGCTGCCGATCACGCAGAACAGTAACGACCCGGCCAGACCTTCCCAGGACTTCTTGGGACTGATCGCCGGGGCCATCGGGTGCTTGCCGAACAGCACCCCGGCAACATATCCGCCGACGTCGGAGCAGACGACCGCGATCAGGAACACCAGAACCCGTCCCGCACCGTTCTCTTCCAGCACCATCAGCACGGCGAACGAAGCCAGAAGCGGTAGCCAGCAGGCCACGAGAACGGTGACGGCGAGTTCGCGCAGGTAATTCTTCGGTGCCGATCCAAGCCCCTGCTGCAGCAGCAGCCAGACCATGCACACCAGCACGGTCGCCGCCGTGGCACTCAGCACACCCGTCGTACCCCACGGCCATCCGGACCAGATGATCGCTTGACCACCGGCGATGAGCGGGATACGCGGAACCAGAATGCCCGCCTCACGAAGACGCTTGGACACCTCGTAGGTCGCGACCGCCAGCGCGACGGCGACCACTCCTATCCACACCCGCGGCGCGAACACCATGATCAGGATCAGCGATATCCCCAGACCACCACCGACGCCGATGGCGGCGGGAAGATTACGGCCGGCCTTGCCGGGCGACTTGGCAGCTGCACTGCCCGTACCGTTCGGGTCGGGTGCGGCAGACCCCAGTGGTCGTTCCGTACCCGCCACGACGCTGTCTCCTTGCTTCACGTGTTCCACTTCGGTTCCGCGAGGACCCGACCTCCGCAGCGCGGAAGGTCAGACCTCCATCAAATCCGCTTCCTTACGCTTGACGAGCTCGTCGATCGCGGCGGTGTACTTCGACGTCGTCTTGTCGAGCTCGTTCTCGGCCCTGACGACCTCGTCCTCGCCTGCCTCGCCGTCCTTCTGGATGCGCTTGAGCTCTTCCATGGTCTTGCGTCGGACGTTGCGGATGGACACCTTGGCGTCCTCGCCCTTGCCCTTGGCCTGCTTGACGAACTCGCGGCGTCGTTCCTCCGTCAACTGGGGCACCCCGATGCGGATCAGGTTGCCGTCGTTGGTGGGGTTCACGCCCAGGTCGGAGTTCCTGATCGCGGTCTCGATGGGGCCGAGCTGAGCAGCCTCGTACGGCTTGATGACGACGAGCCGAGCCTCGGGGACGTTGATGCTCGCGAGCTGGGTGATCGGGGTGGGCGCCCCGTAGTACTCGACGACGATGCGATTGAACATGCCGGGATTCGCGCGGCCGGTACGGATGCCCGACAGATCGTCGCGGGCGACGGTGACAGCCTTCTCCATCTTTTCTTCTGCGTCGAAGAGCGCTTCGTCGATCACGGTCTGTCCTCCATAGTTCTTGCCGGCATCCCGGCTCCTCGTTCGTCGGTCACGTCGTTCACGACTTGACCAAAGTACCGATGCTCTCGCCTGCAACCGCACGCGCGATGTTGCCCTGCGTCAACAGGTTGAACACCATGATCGGCATCTGATTGTCCATACACAGGCTGAAGGCGGTGGCGTCGGCGACCTTCAGTCCCTTCTCGAGCACCTGCCGATGCGTGATGGAGTCGTACATCGTTGCCTCGGGATCGAGCTTCGGGTCGGCGGAGTACACCCCGTCGACGGCCTTGGCCATGAGCAGCACTTCCGCGCCGATCTCGAGTGCACGCTGAGCGGCCGTGGTGTCGGTGGAGAAGTACGGCATTCCCATCCCGGCACCGAAAATGACCACTCGGCCCTTCTCGAGATGACGCCGTGCGCGTAACGGGAGGTACGGCTCCGCCACCTGCCCCATGGTGATCGCGGTCTGCACACGGGTCGCGACGCCCTGCTTCTCCAGGAAATCCTGCAGTGCGAGGCAGTTCATGACCGTACCCAGCATGCCCATGTAATCGGAGCGCGAACGATCCATACCGCGTACCTGAAGCTCTGCTCCGCGGAAGAAGTTTCCACCGCCGATGACGACGGCTACCTGGACGCCCGTGGAGACCACTTCGGCAATCTGTTCGGCTACGTTGTTGACGACATCCGGGTCCAGGCCGACCTGGCCTCCTCCGAACATCTCACCACCCAGCTTCAGCATCACTCGCTTGAATCCGGGGCGGTCGGTGGCGGGATCGGTCATTGCTCTCCTCGGTTCTCGCCTTCTCGAATGCGCACGGTGAAAAAGGCACTTCGAAGCACCTACGGTCTCATCCTGCCCTATCGGCAGCGTCGCGGGCGACACCGCCCACGACGCGTCGGCACTCGGCCACGCCGGTCCCGACACGGACGATGCCGCCCGCTCGACGTGTGTCGAGCGGGCGGCATCGCAGGTGACCGATTTCGTCGACTCACGAGAAGTCGATCAGTTCGCCCCGACCTCGAAGCGTGCGAAACGCACCAGCGTCACGCCTGCCTCGTCGAGGATGGCCTTCACGGACTTCTTGGAGTCCTGGACCGAGGACTGCTCGGTCAGCACGACGTCCTTGAAGAATCCGTTGACACGGCCTTCGATGATCTTCGGCAGAGCCTGCTCCGGCTTGCCTTCCTCGCGTGCGGTCTCCTCGGCGATACGACGCTCGGACGCGACGATCTCCTCGGGAACCTCGTCACGCGTGACGTACTTGGCCTTGAGTGCGGCAACCTGCATGGCTGCGCCGCGAGCGGCCTCGGCTGCGGCTTCGCCCTCGCCGGTGTACTCGACGAGAACGCCGACGGCGGGGGGAAGATCTGCGCTGCGCTTGTGCAGGTAGGTGGCCACGGGTCCGTCGAAGGACACGACGCGACGGATCTCGAGCTTCTCACCGATCTTGGCCGAGAGCTCCTGCAGGGCGGTGTCGACGGTCTTGCCGTCCAAGTCGAGTGCCTTCAGCGCGTCGACGTCGGCGGGCTTGCCTTCGGCGGCAACAGCGGCGACGGAATCCGCGAACGCCTGGAACTCCTCGTTCTTTGCGACGAAGTCCGTCTCGGAGTTGATCTCGACGAGGACGCCACCCTTGGCGACGACCAGGCCTTCGGCGGTGGATCGCTCGGCGCGCTTGCCGACGTCCTTCGCGCCCTTGATGCGCAGCTGCTCGACGGCCTTGTCGAAATCTCCGTCGGTCTCGGCGAGTGCGTTCTTGCAGTCCATCATTCCGGAGCCGGTGAGCTCACGGAGCCGCTTGACGTCAGCGGCGGTGTAGTTCGCCATGTTGAGCGAGCCTCCTCGAATGCTGTGGGTATGGGTCGTCACGCGCGAAGGGCCCTGGGCGGGGTGTATCCCCCGGCCCAGGACCCGTTCGATCAAGCCTGTGTTGCAGGTGCTTCCGCAGCAGGCGTCTCGGCCGGAGCCTCGGCAGCTGCTTCCTGCGTAGCCTCGGCAGCGGGCGAAGCCTGAGCGAGCTGCTCGAGCTCCCACTCGGCGAGGGGCTCGCCTGCGCCGACCTCGGGCTTCGCGTCGGTCGAGGTGTTCTGGCCCGCGCGAGCCTGGACACCCTCGGCCACTGCAGAGGCGACGACCTTGGTCAGCAGGGCTGCGGAACGAATTGCATCGTCGTTGCCCGGGATCGGGTAGTCGACGACGTCGGGATCGCAGTTGGTGTCGAGGATCGCGATGACCGGGATCTTCAGCTTGCGAGCCTCACCGACGGCGATGTGCTCTTTGTTGGTGTCGACGATCCAGATGGCCGAGGGAACCTTGGCCATGTCACGGATACCACCGAGGGTGCGGTCCAGCTTGGTCATCTCACGCGTGAGCATGAGAATTTCCTTCTTGGTGCGTCCCTCGAAGCCACCGGTCTGCTCCATCGCCTCGAGCTCCTTGAGGCGGAGAAGGCGCTTGTGGACCGTCTGGAAGTTGGTGAGCATGCCACCGAGCCAGCGCTGGTTCACGTAGGGCATTCCCACGCGGGTCGCCTCGGCGGCGATGGACTCCTGCGCCTGCTTCTTGGTGCCGACGAACAGAACCGTGCCACCGTGAGCGACGGTTTCCTTGACGAACTCGTACGCCTTGTCGATGAAGGTCAGAGTCTGCTGCAAGTCGATGATGTAGATGCCGTTGCGGTCGGTGAAGATGAATCGCTTCATCTTCGGGTTCCAGCGACGGGTCTGGTGTCCGAAGTGTGTGCCGCTGTCGAGCAGCTGCTTCATGGTTACTACAGCCATGGCTGAATAACTCTCTTTCGATTGCCGGTTGACGCAGAGTGCCGTGTGACCTCTGCCCTGGCGACCGCTGGCTGCCGGACCCGCTCGCATCGATGCGGGACCGCCGACAACCGGTTACGAAGTACGTGCCACCGAGGTGGATACTTGCGTTACGCGGACGCGCGAAGTCGACCCGTGCAGGCACAGGTCGCTCACACAGTGTACGACGTCCGCGCCCCTGGTCATAACCGGCCTCCGACGACAGTCGCATGCGAGCCTGTGGACGAAGGATTTCGCTATCCACAGGCAGAGCCTCACGGCGTCGGTCGGCGCTGCCCTGTCGTGCACGCTGAAGCGATGCGAAAACTCGTCGGTCGTTCAGCGACAACTCTTCTCGTCACCATCGCCCTCGTGGTCGCCGTCCTTCCACCGGTAGGCGCAGCGCCGGCCCGTGCCGGCGGCACGGGATTCACGTGGCCGCTGGCACCCCGCCCGCACGTCCTCCGCGCGTTCGACCCACCCGAGCACGACTGGTTACCCGGTCACCGGGGTGTCGATCTCGCGGGCGTGGACGGACAGAACGTTCTGGCTGCAGGCGAAGGAATCGTCGTCTTCGCCGGAACCGTCGCGGGCAAGCCCGTGGTGTCTCTCGATCACCCGAGTGGCCTGCGGACCACGTACGAGCCGGTGCGTGCGGCGACGTCCGCGGGTACCCGGGTCGGACGCGGCGACGTGATCGGGGTTCTGGAAGCGGAACACCCCGGCTGCGATGCAGCATGCCTTCACTGGGGGGTGCGTCGCGGACGCGACTATCTGGATCCGACCGTCCTCGTCGAACGTGCACCCGTCCGGCTCAAGCCGCTGACGTCCTAACGCCAGCTCGGTCCGGAATGACGGCCCGACGCAGCGGGGAAATCATCCGCGACCATTGCCGCGAGTTCGACGAAGGCAGCCCTGGTCTGAGGTCGCAACAGATCGAGGTCCACGACAGCGCCCTCGGCCAGGTGCTCGTCGAACGGCACGACGAGCACGGCACGACACCGTTCCAGAAAGTGCTGGGTCAACAAGTTCATGTCGACGGCAGACGAACCGGGACGGACCGAACTGATGACGACGACGGTGCGCTCGACGAGGTGGCCGTACCCGTGCAGCTGCAGCCAATCCAGGGTGGCGGCGGCGCTCCGAGCACCGTCCACGGCCGGTGAAGACACGAGCACGAGCGCGTTGGCGAGCTGAAGCACACCGTTCATCGCCGAGTGCATGATCCCGGTACCGCAATCCGTCAGAATCAGGTTGTAATACACCTGCAGCATCTCGATGACGGACCGGTAGTCCTGCTCGCCGAACATCTCCGACGCGGCAGGATCACGTTCTCCGGCAAGGACTTCCAACCGACTGGGAGCCTGCGACGTGTGTGCACGAATATCCGAGTACCGGCGGATGTTCGGCGCGTCCGCCAACAGATCGCGCACGGTGGACGACGTCTGCCTCGGAACCCTCTCGCCGAGCGTGCCGAAATCCGGATTCGCGTCCACGGCGATCACACAATCCCCGCGGAGCGACGCGAAGGTGGCACCGAGACCCAGCGTGGTGGTCGTCTTGCCGACGCCGCCCTTCAAGGAAAGGAAGGCGATGCGGTAGTCACCGAGCACGGGCTGCCGAATGCGTTCCACCTGGTTGCGGTAGCGCTCCTCGGCAGTCGACTCGCCTGGATTGATGACGCCGCCGGTGAGCCGGTGAACGCCCCGGCGCCACCCGGAGGTGGACGCACGTTTGGGTCGGCGGAGCAAACTGTCTGGGGCGAGATCCTGACTGGTCGGCTGAAAGCGAGGGTCGTGCGGCTGGCCTCCGGGGAACCCACCGCGATCGCGGTCGTCGGAAGTACCGGCCGGGCCCGGCGCCCACGGCGGGGTCCATTCCTCCGGACGCGGGGTGCCCGCGGACGGTCTCGCAGCGGGCGGTCTGTCAGCGGGCGGCGCAGGTGCGTCGGGCTGGGACGGCGACGTGAACCTGGGCGGCGCGGGCTGCCGTTCCGAACCGCGCGGAGTCTGCCAGGGCGGCGCTTGACGTTCCCCGTTCATCGACGTCCCGGTGAACGGAGCCTGGTGAGCGGTGCGTACCGGCTCGACGGGCGTGGTGCTGGGTCGAGCTGCACCGTTCGAGCCGGTCTGGGCACGTATCGACCACGCCGCCGATGCGCCGTGCGTGTGCTCGCGGTCCACGGTCCCCCCGTCTCCACAATCATGGGCATGTTCTGTGTCACTCACGGCAGTGCCGGAAGGACACCGGATATCCGAACACGACATCTCTTCGAGCCCGGAATACTTCGCAAGCGGTCTGTTTCCTACGACGCTACCAAACACTTGCGAATCAGCATGTGGCAGCGCTCACGCGGCGAGCAGGTCACGCCCGCGGATGCGCCCTGTCGTGGACCGCGCGCAGACGGTCGACCGACACGTGGGTGTAGATCTGAGTGGTGGCGAGTGACGAGTGCCCGAGAAGTTCCTGCACCACCCGCAGGTCGGCTCCCCCTTCGAGAAGATGGGTAGCTGCAGAATGCCTCAACCCGTGCGGGGCGAGGTCAGGTGCACCCGGCACGGAGGCCAGGACCTCGTGCACGGCCGTGCGGGCCTGACGCGGATCCAACCGTCCCCCACGACGTCCCAGCAGGAGCGCGCCGCCGGACCGCTCCGTGGCGAGCTCCGGGCGTCCGTGCGCGAGCCACTGGTTCAACGACTCCGCCGCCGGCCCACCGAACGGCGCGGACCGCTCCTTGTCCCCCTTTCCGATCACGCGGACCACCCGACGCTGATCGTCGACGTCACCGATGTCGAGTCCGCAGAGCTCGCTGACGCGGATTCCGGTGGCGTAGAGCAGCTCCACGACGAGCCGGTCCCGCACGGCGATCGGATCGAGTTCCTCGGCTCCGACCTTCGCCCACGACATCGCTTCGTCGGCTTGGTTCTGCTTCAGAACGGACGGAAGATGCCTCCCTGCCCGGGGGGCCGACAGTCGCAGCGCTGGATCCGTGTTCATTCGGCCTGTTCCGACGCACCAGGCCGTGAAGGATTTCGCCGACGACGTCCGTCGAGCCAACGACGTTCTGGCCGCCCCGCTTCGGGCCTGCGAGGCCAGCCAGGATCGAAGCACCTGCAGGTCGAGCCCACTCAGTTCACTCGTCTCGTTCACGCCGACGACGTAGTTCAGCAGCGATTCGGCGTCGCGCAGGTAAGCACGGACCGTGTGCGGCGAACGGTCGCGACCCAGTGTCAGATACTCCGCGTACTCGTCGAGATGGACTCTCAGAGTCGTCGGCAAGGCATCCATACCCGTAAGACTCTCCGCCGCGGCGCCCGTCGGCAAGCGGACGCGCGGGCGTCAGGCAGATGCGCCGGACTCGGCCTGAGCCAACTCGCGCTTCCACTCACGGAACTTCTCTTCGGTCCGTCCTCGACGCCAGTACCCGGAGATCGACGCCCAGTCGGCGGGCACTCCGCGTTCCTTGCGGACGTATCCACGCAGGTTGTGCATCACGGCCTGCGCCTCGCCGTGAATGAAAACCTGGGCGCGGCCCGGCAACCACTCCGTCGATTTCACGGCCTCGATCAGCGGAGCGTTGTCCCCTGCCTTGTCGTCCTCCACCTCGTTGGACGGGGCGCCCCGATGCACCCAGGTGACGTCGACGACGGCCAGCGTCTCGAAGTAGATCTCGTCCTTGCGGTCTGCGACCTCGACGAACACCTTGGCAATCGCGTCCTCGGGAAGCGATTCGACCGCCGCGGCGATCGCCGGGATCGCGGACTCGTCACCGGCGAGTAGGTGCCAGTCCGCCTCGGGCTTCGGACGGTAGGCCCCGTTCGGGCCGTACACACCGATCTGTTCCCCGGGCTGCACGCGTGCTGCCCATGGACCGGCAACACCCTCGTCACCGTGCACGACGAAGTCGATCGCGATCTCGCGCTTCCGAGTGTCGACCGATCTGACCGTGTAGGTCCTGAGCACCTCGTCGTCACCCTGAGCGAAGATCAGCTTGACGTAGGAATCGGTGAAGTCGGTCGGCGTGAATCCGTCGAAGCCCGGGTCGCCGAGGTAGACCCGATGCATGTGGGGCGTCAAGGCCTCGGTACGGAGGACGGTCAGAACAGTTTTCTCGCGTGCCACGTGGTTTCAGCCTTTCCGAGCTGTCTCGTGCGATCGGTGAGTAAGTATTACCTAAATAGGCTACCGGTCCCGACGTCGTCATGGCCGCACCAGCCGGAACCAGCCGGTGTCGTCACTGGAGACGAAACCCTCGAGTTCGAGCAGCGGCAGCACCGATCGCACCTTCGCGACGGGCACGGACGATGCCTCCGACAACTCCTGCGGGGAGCGCGTTCCTGTTGCGGGCAGCGCTTCGTACACCAGCAAGGCGTTGTCGGACAACGCGTCGAGGTCACGAAACATCGAGGGACGACCTTCTCCGACTTCCCCGGACGGCCCGGCTTCGGCCACGACGTCGTGGGCGTCGGCCACGAGGCGCGCCTCACCTTCGCGAATCATCCGGTGGCACCCCTTGGACGACGCGGAGGTGACGGGTCCTGGCACCGCCAGCACCGGCTTTCCGAGTTTGTGCGCCCAGGCTGCGGTGTTGCGTGCACCGCTCCTCCACCCCGCTTCCACGACGACGACCGCGGATCCGAAAGCAGCGACGATCCGGTTGCGTGAGAGGAAGCGATGGCGAGCCGGGGTAGTACCGGGCCCGTACTCGCTGATGACCGCACCACTGTCGGCGATCCTCTGCAGCAACCTCGAATGCCCCGATGGATAGGCACGGTCGACGCCGCAGGCCAGTACGGCGACCGTTCTGCCGGACACGCCGAGGGCAGCACGATGCGCGGCTGCGTCGATTCCGAACGCGGCACCCGACACGATGGTCCACCCGTCGACGGCAAGATCGCCCGCGATCTCGGCGGTGACGTGTTCCCCGTATGCCGTCGCCGCTCGGGTGCCGACGATCGAGACGGCCCGCTCCACGAGTTCGTCGACGGGTGTGGCGCCGAGGACCCACAACGCGCACGGCCCGCACCGATCGGCACCCTCGCCGAGTCCGGCGCCGTCGAACGCCAGCAGTCGCCACATCGGCCATTCCGGATCGTCCGGAGTCACCAATCGTCCACCCAGTGTGTCCATCAGGTCCAGGTCGGCGGCTGCCGTGTCGACGTGCGACCGCACGGCGAGCCGCTCACCCAACGCGCCGCCGACGACCGCCGCTCGAGCCTCCTCGGGTCCGGCGGACAGCGCGAAGTCCAGCAGCGGACGGTGTGGGCCCTGCGCGGCCCGAGACAGGTACGCCCAGGCCAGTTTTCGCGGATCGTGCGTCCTCACGAGATACCCCTGTCCCTGAAATCCAATGCCGCTCCTACTTCTTCCAGGCCCGGCGCGTCGCTCCCCGCGAGATCGCTGAGCGTCCACGACACTCGAAGTGCTCTGTCGGCCCCTCGCGCCGTCAACGATCCGGTGCGCAGGGCGCGTTCGAGAGGTCGCAGCGCGGCGTTGCTCAACCTGAACTTCTGCCGCAGTGCGGGCCCGGGTACCTCGGCGTTGGTCGTCCATCCGAATTCACGCCATCGCTCCGCTGCGGCGTCTCGCGCACCCGTCACACGTGATCGAACCGCGTCGGTCGACTCGCCCACGTCGTCCACCAACGCACCCGTCGCCACCGCCTGCATCGCGATGCGTAGATCCACCCGATCCATCAGAGGCCCGGAAAGTTTTCCCAGATACTTTCGCCGAATCGTGGGTGCGCAGACACAGTCGGCACTTCGGGCGGGCGCACACGGACATGGGTTGGCCGCGAGAATCAGCTGGAACCGTGCAGGGTAACGAGCAACTCCGTCGCGTCGCGCGATCCGGATCTCCCCGTCTTCGAGCGGAGTTCGCAGCGCTTCCAACGTCTTCGCGCCCATCTCGGCGCATTCGTCCAGGAACAACACTCCCCTGTGTGCGCGGCTGACGGCGCCGGGTTTGGCCATTCCCGTGCCACCGCCGACCAGCGCACTCACGGTGGTCGAGTGGTGAGGTGCGATGAACGGCGGCGCCGTGATCAGCGGCCGATCCCCCGTCAACGTTCCTGCCACCGAGTGGATTGCCGTGACCTCCAGCGACTCCGCATCGGTCAGCGGAGGAAGGATGCCGGGAAGTCGTTGCGCCAGCATCGTTTTGCCGATACCCGGAGGACCGGTCAGCATGATGTGGTGCGCGCCTGCTGCGGCGACCTCCAGTGCCCACCGCGCCTCCTCCTGCCCCACGACCTCGCTCATGTCCGGGTACACGGCATCGTCGCTCGGCACCGACGGAACACCCCGATCGAGCACCGTCTCGCCGCGAAGCCACGCGACGACCTCGGTCAACGACGACGCGCCCAGAACCTCGATTCCCTCGACCAGACTGGCTTCGGCCAGTGCGGACGACGGTACGACCACCCGTTGCCACCCGGCCCGTTCGACGGCCATGACGGCGGGAAGTACTCCGCGCACGCCTCGTAGTCGACCGTCGAGCGCCAACTCCCCGAGAAAGACCGCACTTTCCGAGGATCGCCGTGGGATCTGCTTCGCCGCATCGAGAACCGCCAGAGACAGTGCCAGGTCGTACACGGATCCGACTTTCGGCAGCGTCGCCGGCGACAACGCCAACACGACTCGCGTGTCCGGCCAGGTGGCACCGGAGTTGCTGACCGCGGCCTTCACACGGTCCCTGGATTCGTTCAGTGCCGTATCCGGCAGCCCGACGAGGTGAATTCCCGGCAAGCCGCGTCCGATGTCTGCTTCGATCTCGACCACTTGACCGTCCACGCCGCTGACGGCCACCGAGAATGCGCGCCCCAACGCCATCAGAACACCCCGCGCAGATGCGAGACCGCGGGATCACCGTCGTTGCTCATCACGATCGCGACCACATCGAACCGGATACGCACCCATGGGCCGCCGCGTTCGTCGAGCCATGCGAGAGCCAACCGTCTGATTCGCTGCTGTTTGGTGTAGGTCACCGACTCTGCGGGAGTCCCGAATCCGGTACCCGACCTCGTCTTCACCTCGACGAAGACCGTGACGTCCCCGTCACGGGCGACGATGTCGAGTTCACCGTGTCTGCACCGCCAGTTTCGGTCGATCAGCTCCATCCCGTTGTCGACCAAATGCAGCGCGGCCAAGGCCTCACCGCGCGCCCCCAATTCCTGATTCGACACTCGTCCCCCTCGCGGTCGTCGGTTCGCCGAGTGGGCAGAACCTGATGGAACGATGCACGAAGGGACGATCGACGGAACGGTGAATTCCCACGTCGAATTCTGCCCTGTGGAATTCACGAGAACTGTGGATGACGGACGTGCCCGAGACCGAGATACTCGGGATAGTGTCGGTCTCGAATGGTAAGGCCGAACGCGGCGCCGAATAGTGCCCGGACACGACGATGCCCCCGCTGTTGCACAGCGGGGGCATCCGAAAGACACCAGGTGGCGACGCTAGTGCGCGGCCTCGTACGCAGCCTGAACGTCCTGGCTGATTCGTCCGCGAGCACTCACTTCGTGACCGTTCTCCCGCGCCCAGGCTCGGATGTCCTGAAGATCGGTCTTGGCGCGGGAAACGGACCCGGATCCCTTACGAGGTTTACGACCGGACACCTTTTCTGCGTGCTCGATCCAGAACGCAAGTTGTTCGTGAAGTTCGTTTGCGTGCTTCAGGTTCAAATCGATCCGGTACTGGTTGCCACCGATTCCGAATTCGATGGTTTCCCCTTGCCCCTCTTTGATGACCGATCCGTCGACATCATCGATCATTTGGACGAGAGTCTTGCGCGCCATGTCCGAACCTCTAACCGTCAAAGGAATATGCTGATCGATTCTTTTTACCACCGTGTATCGCCGGTTTCAAAAGAATGAGGGCGATTCACAGCACGGTGTCAGGAAAGGAGAAATCGAGATCGTCACGCGTTTTACGCATAGAATTCTTCGATCTGTTGCACCACAACGCAATCCGACATCGAACGAAACTGCACGCGATCTAGGGATCGAGTAACTGCCAAGCGACCTGACCGACCACCAAGCACACCGCAGCGACGCCGATCAACTGCGCAACGACCATTACGTTCCGTCGGCGCCGACGGCGGCCGAAGAGGTACACGATCGCCGCGAGCACCAACAACCAGACGGTGACCGACACCGAATGGCCCCGCTACTCGGGCAGCCGGAGGTCCGGCTTTTCGAGTTCCTCGATGTTGACGTCCTTGAACGTGATCACCCGGACGTGCTTGACGAAACGGGCCGGGCGGTACATATCCCACACCCAGGCGTCGGACATACGAAGTTCGAAATAGATCTCACCGTCCGCGTTGTGCGGAATCAGCTCCACCGAATTGGCGAGATAAAAGCGTCGTTCGGTTTCCACGACGTAGTTGAACTGCCCGACGATGTCCCGGTACTCCCGGTACAACGAGAGCTCCATCTCGGTTTCGTACTTTTCGAGATCTTCGGCACTCATCGGTTTTCTCTCATCCTCGTTCTTGCTCGACGTCGAAGGTTCATCATCGCGCACTCCGCTCGTCCAGGTCCATTCGGCCCAGCACGGATGCAACCGCGTCGGCGCCCCTCTTCGCTGCGGACACGTTCGCGTACGACATTCGATGCTCAGCGCACGGGCCGAGCTCGGTCATCGCTGCCGCATGAACCTTCGTGCTGTATCCCTTGTGCACCGCGAAACCATATCCGGGAAACCGCGAGTCCATGTCGACCATGACCCGATCCCGGGACACCTTGGCCAGGACGCTTGCCGCGGCGATGCAGGCGGCAGTCGCGTCTCCGCCGATCACCGGAAGCGATGGAGCCGGCAGGCCCGGCACCCGGAACCCGTCGGTCAACACGTAACCGGGAGTCGTTCCCAGACCTGCCACGGCGCGACGCATCCCCTCGATGTTGGCGACGTGGACGCCGATCCGATCGATTTCCTCGGCCTCGATGAACACGACACTCCAGGCGAGGGCCAACCGGGTGATCTTGGGGAACAGTTCCTCGCGGCGTTTCTCGGTCAGCTTCTTCGAATCGTTCAGGTCGGCCAGCGACGCGTACGGTTTGGGGCCCAGGATGCAGGCTGCAACGGTCAGCGGACCCGCACACGCGCCTCGACCCGCCTCGTCGACGCCCGCTACCGGTCCCAGACCGCCTCGATCGAGGGCCGACTCCATCGTTCGTAGGCCCGAGGACCTACGAATGACAGGGCGGGGTGGCCACGGCGGGCGGCCACGCGATCGACTGGTACTGACCATCGGTGCTGTCGGCTCACTGCCCCTGGATGTCCGGGGAGTCCAGGGTCCCCCAGCGCGAGGGTGGAAGTGCGATCAAGAACGCCTTGCCGATGACGTTGTCGACGGGAACCGTGCCCATCAGTTCGTCGGATACGTGAAACCTGGAGTCGGCGGAGTTGCTTCGGTTGTCTCCCATGACCCACAGGTTGCCTTCGGGGACCGTCACCGCGGGGAAACAGCGTCCGGATTTCAATTCGGTGTCACACGTCAACGTCCCTGGTGTGAACGGGAAATCCATTTGTACGTACGGCTCGTCCAACGGTTTGCCGTCGACGAGAACCCGTCCCTGATCATCGCAGCACTCGACTGTTTGGCCACCGGTCGCGATGACTCGCTTGACCAGATCGTTCTCGTCCGGAGCCACTATGCCGATGAGCGAACCCACTTCCTGGGCCCCGCGGACGATCGTGTTGTCCGATCGCGTGGACACGAAGTCGCTGTTCCACGAATCCGGCCCACGGAAGACGACGACATCTCCTGGTTTCGGATCGCCGAAGCGGTAGCCGATCTTCTCCACGACGATCCGGTCCCCGGTGCATCCGGCACAACCGTGCAGCGTCGGCTCCATCGACTCGGAGGGAATCAGATACACGCGTGCGATGAATGTCTGCAGCAGAAAACTCAGGACCAGAGCGACCAGAACGAGGATCGGCAGTTCACGCCAGAACGAACGCTGCTTCTTCTTTTCCTTACGGGGTGCAGTCGGCTCCTCGGAGCGCGACTCGGATCGATCGTGTGGATCCTGCGGGGCATCTGACACCGCACCAGATTAGCCGCACCCGGTTTCCGCGATCGACCGGTACACCGAAAGCACGACAGCCGCACCACCCCTGACGGGGCGATGCGGCTGTCGTGTCAATACGGCCGGACGCGCTTACTTCAGCGCTTTTCCTTGATCTTGGCGGCCTTGCCACGCAGATCGCGGAGGTAGTACAGCTTGGCGCGACGAACGTCACCGCGGGTGAGGACGTCGATCTGCGCGATGTTGGGGCTGTGGACCGGGAAGGTGCGCTCTACACCGACGCCGAACGACACCTTACGAACGGTGAACGTCTCACGAACGCCACCACCCTGGCGGCGAATCACGACGCCCTTGAAGATCTGCACGCGCTCTTTCGAGCCTTCGATAACCTTGACGTGCACGTTGAGCGTGTCGCCGGGGCGGAAGTCAGGAATGTCGCTGCGCAGCGACTGCTTGTCCAAGAAATCCAGAGTGTTCATCGGTGTGGCCATCCTTGCGTTCTTCGCACGAGTAGAGGAACCGAGCGGTACCGCACGTTCGGAAAGAAATCCGACTACACGGAACTCGGCTGGTTCGTACTCCGATTAGGTCTGTGCCTGGTACAGGCAACCCGACCATTGTGCCAGACCACCGACGGTAACGCGAAATCGCCTCGGCGACCGCCGGCGGGCGTTCCGGTGTCACTCGGTCGGGGCAGGCGCCGCCTGAACTGTCCGGTCCAGTTCGTCCTCCGTCGCCGCGAGCGCGTGGTCGATGCTGGGCTTTCCTGCCACCAGATCCTGCAGGTAGATCTTCGCGCGAATCGCCGGACGACGAATGGTGCGTTCTCGCCGCAACGAGCGTTCCATCTTCCGGGGTCGGCGGGTGTAACGCCACCGCGCCCACGGCGAGCCCGGCCTGCCCAGACGAAGGGCGCCGACGAACAGGATGGGAGCGAAGAACAACCCGATCAATCCGGTCCAGATCTTCCCCTTCGCCAGCACGACAGCGCACAGTGCGAGATGGGCCAACGCCAGTGCAACGAAGCCCGCCCGGACCACCGGGTCGGCGTCCGCGCGGATATCGGCGATGTTCAGCAGCGCAAGCGGGTGAAAACCGAGCAGCAGCAACCCCGTCCCCGCGACGGCGACGAACACGGCGTCGACGGACGCTCGGCCCTGCTCGGACCAGTAGACGTCCTTCAGATAGAACACCAGCGCGAACTCGTCGAGAACGAGTGCAGCGCCCACGCCGAACAGGGCTGCGAGGACGGCTCCCGTCTCCCGAGTGCCGTCCTCGAACACCGCAACGAGCGAGATGCCGGACACGAGCATGAGCACGATCCCGAAGACGACGTGGTGGATGTGCTGGCCCCCGGGAGTGATGTTGCCCGGCCACCACTTCACCTGAGCCCGAATCATCCTGACGCTGAGCCTGATCAGCAGAAACCCGGCGAGGAAGCCGAGGAGGAAGCAGAGCAACGGCAGTCGTCCGTGCGCGACGATCTCGCGATCCAACCAACTCACCGCTGCATCGTGCTCCTCGTGGACGGGCGTGCCACCCGTCGCATGCTACTTACCGAATCCGGCCTTGCGCAGCGCATCGGCCATCGACCCACCGGCAGGCGCGGCGGCCTGCCGTCCACCGCGGTTCTCCCGCCGGGGCTGCTGACGCCGGTCCTGGCCGTCACCACCGCGTGGAGCGCCCGCGCCGCGGGAACCACCACCGCGGGGACCACCGGTGCTGCGCGGCTTGTCCTTAGCGGACGCACCCGGCTCGTCGTCGAGGCGCAGACTCAGCCCGATGCGCTGGCGCGGAATGTCGACCTCCATGACCTTGACCTTCACGACGTCGCCGCTCTTGACGACTTCCCTGGGGTCCTTGACGAAATTGTGCGACATCGCGGAGACGTGAACGAGCCCGTCCTGGTGCACACCGACGTCGACGAATGCGCCGAACGCCGCAACGTTGGTGACCACGCCCTCCAGAGTCATCCCGGGCCGAAGATCCGCGACCTTCTCGATTCCGGCCGCGAAAGTGGCCGTCTTGAATTCGGGGCGCGGGTCACGGCCGGGCTTCTCGAGTTCGGTGATGATGTCGCTGACGGTCGGGATTCCGAACCGGTCGTCGGCGAAGGTCCGTGGGTCGAGTCCGCGGAGCAGCGACGTGTTGCCGATGACCTCGCGTACGCCGACTCCTGCCGAATCGACGATCTTGCGCACCACGGGGTATGCCTCGGGGTGGACACTCGAACGGTCGAGCGGATCGTCCCCGCCGGAGATACGGAGGAAGCCCGCGCACTGCTCGAATGCCTTGGGGCCCAGGCGCGCAACATCCTTCAGTTTGGATCGGCTGGCGAACGGACCGTGTTGATCGCGGTGCGCCACGATACTTTCCGCCAAGGACCCGGCGATGCCGGACACACGGGACAACAGCGGCACCGAAGCCGTGTTGACATCCACACCCACCGCGTTCACCGCGTCTTCGACGACGGCCCCTAGCGAGCGCGCGAGAAGGGACTCGGAGATGTCGTGCTGATACTGGCCGACACCGATGGATTTGGGATCGATCTTGACCAGCTCGGCCAGCGGATCCTGGAGACGACGCGCGATCGACACCGCACCGCGGATGGACACGTCGAGCTCGGGAAGCTCGCTCGATGCGTAGGCCGAAGCGGAATAGACCGACGCGCCTGCCTCGGACACGACGATCTTGGTCAGACCTGCCGCCGGGTACTTCGCGATCAGCTCCGCCGCCAACGAATCGGTCTCGCGTGACGCAGTGCCGTTGCCGATGGCGATGAGCTGCACGGAATGCTTGGCCGCCAACGCTGCCAGGGTGGCCAGAGCCTGATCCCACTTGCCCTGCGGCTTGTGCGGATAGATCGTGTCGTAGTCCACGACCTTTCCGGTGGAATCCACGACGGCGACCTTGGTTCCGGTGCGGAACCCCGGGTCGAGCCCCATCGTCGCGCGGTTGCCTGCCGGTGCCGCGAGCAACAGGTCCTTCAGGTTGGAGGCGAACACGTCGACGGCGTCCTTCTCCGCGGACTGACGCAGTCGCATGCGAACGTCGATCGCGAGCGTCACCACGAGCTTGGTTCGCCACGCCCACCGGACGGTGTCGAGCAACCAGCGGTCCGCGAGACGACCACGATCCGCGATGCCGAACTTCGCGGCGATTCGACCTTCGTACACCGTCGGGACGCCGGGGGCCTGCTCCTCCTGCTCAGGTTCGAGGCCGAGCGAGAGCACCTCCTCCTTCTCTCCACGCAGTGCAGCGAGAATGCGGTGCGACGGCAGGGTCGTGAACGGCTCGGAGAATTCGAAGTAATCGGCGAACTTCGCGCCCTCGTCTTCTTTGCCCTTACGCACCGTCGAGGTCAACTGACCACGGGTCCACATGAGTTCACGAAGCTCACCGACGAGATCGGCGTCCTCGGCGAACCGCTCGACCAGAATGGCCCGCGCACCGTCGAGTTGCTCGGTGTCGAACGACGCAGGATCGGTGTCGGGGTTCGAGATGAGTGCGTCGGCGACCGGTTCGTGGCCGGCTTCGCGAGCGATCTGAGCCTTGGTGCGCCGCTTCGGCTTGAACGGCAGGTAGATGTCTTCGACACGGGCTTTGGTCTCGGCGAGCATCAACGACTGTTCGAGCGCCTCGTCCAGCTTTCCCTGCGAGCGAATGGACTCGATGACTGCGTCACGACGCTCGTCGAGCTCACGCAGGTAGCGCAGGCGCTCTTCGAGTTGCCGCAGTTGCGCGTCGTCGAGCATGCCGGTGACTTCCTTGCGGTACCGGGCGATGAACGGGACCGTCGATCCGCCGTCGAGAAGGTCCACCGCTGCGGCGACCTGACCCTCGCGGACGTCGAGTTCCTCGGCTATGCGCTTGTTCACAGTTTTCAGAGCAATCGTCACGGCGCACGACCCTACAGCTAGTGTGGGACATGTTGTTCGACGGACCAGTGTGGGAGAACTCGAGATGTCCAGGCCGATGCAAGTCCTGGCAGTTTCCTGCGCCGCACTCGTCGCCGCGATAACGGTTCTGTTCTCGGGCTGCAGCGTCCCCGAGGACTCGGCCGTCAGCGGCACCCCGAGCACGAGCGAATCACCATTTCCCGATACCGAGGTCGTCGACGACCTCGACCTCGACTCCCGCATCCCCGAAGCACTCCGTTCCTCCGCCGAACGCGGCGCCGACGTGGACTTCGCGTTGTTGGATCGCGTGACCGGAGAATACTTCGCCGCCGGTGACACCGAACAGATCGAGACGGCGTCGGTGTCGAAGCTCTTCATCGCGGACGACGTACTGAAGGGCGCGGAACTGGCAGGCGTACCGGTCGCCGCCGACGACCTGGAGGCGATGACGACGATGCTCGAGTCGTCGGACGACAACGCCGCGAACACCCTCTGGTACAAGTACGGCGCGGGTGACATCGTCACGCGCATCGCGCAGCGATACGGGCTGACCGTAACGGCGCCGCCGTGGGACGGCCAGTGGTGGAACACGACGACGACGGCCGCCGAACTCGTGCGCTACTACTCTGCGGTGCTCGACGGGTCCGGTGGGCTGTCCCCCGCGTCGACCTCGCTCATGATCGGCCTTCTCCGCGAGTCGACTCCCGTGGCCACCGACGGTTATCACCAGCATTTCGGCATCGTGGACGGACTTCCCGGTGAGCCGGTGCACGCCATCAAGCAGGGGTGGATGTGTTGCATCGCGGATCGCTGGCTGCATCTGTCCACCGGCACCGTGGGCGTCGACAACCGCTTCGTGGTGGCCATGATCTCGCGGGAAGAGATCCACTACGACGACGACATGGATCACTACCCCGATACCGCCGTGGTGGACGTGACCGACGACAGCAGCGCTCAGCATGCGCGTGACACACTCACCGGGTTCGTGACGATGTTGTTCCCGGACGGGAAGGTCGACTGACCGGGCTTCTACAGGTCGGACTGCCCGTCCGAATCGGCGAGCAGGTCCGGTCGTCGTTCCCGCGTCCGGGCAAGGGACTGCTCGCGCCTCCACGCCGCGATTCTGGCGTGGTCACCGGAGAGCAGAACGTCGGGGACGTCGTGCCCTCTCCACGTCACCGGTCGCGTGTAGCTCGGCCCTTCCAAGAACCCGTCGGAGAACGAATCCTCCTGATGGGATTGTTGGTTTCCGAGTACGCCCGGCATCAGTCTCACGACGGCTTCGCTCATGACGAGCACGGCGGCCTCACCGCCGATGAGCACGTAATCGCCGATGCTCACTTCCTCGACGCGTACACGCGTCGAGGCTTCGTCGAATACCCGTTGGTCGATACCCTCGTAACGTCCGCACGCGAACACCAGATGCTGTTCCCGAGACCATCTTTCGGCTGTGCGCTGCGTGAACGGCACGCCGGCAGGGGTGGGAACGACCAGAAGAGACTCCGGCGTCAGAACGTCGTCGAGCGCATCACCCCACACCGTGGGCTTCATGACCATTCCCGGTCCACCGCCGTACGGAGAATCGTCGACGGCCTTGTGCACGTCGTGGGTCCAGGCGCGCAGATCGTGCACATCGACGGACACGAGACCCTTGTCGATTGCCTTGCCCAGCAACGCTGTTCGAAGCGGCTCCAGATACTCCGGGAAGATGGTCACCACGGAGAGGCGCATCACGGCTCCGGATCCAGCAAACCCTCGGGTGGATCGATCACGACACCGTCGGTCAGTGATACTGACGTGACGATCGCCGCGACGAACGGGACCAGAATCTCGGCGCGGGATCCGTCGGCCGGTGAGATCGACAGCAGCTCTCCCGCGGCGGAGTGGAGCACTTCCTTCACCGTCCCGACCTCGGTGCCGTCGACGTGGCGGACCGACAGTCCTTCCAGTTCGTGGTCGTAGAATTCGTCCGGATCGTCGGACGGGGGCAGGTCGTCCGACTCGACGAAGAACAGGGTGCCGCGAAGGGCATCGGCCGCCGTCCGGTCCGCGATGCCCTTCAAGCGCAGCAGAAGCCGCCCGGAGTGTTCCCGGGCGGCTTCCACTGTGTAGGACATCGTGTCGGTTCGGTTACGTGGTGCACGTCCGCGAAGCTCCGAGCCGACGGCGAAGCGGGCATCGGGATCGTCGGTGCGAACCTCGACGACCAGCTCCCCTTTGACGCCGTGCGACTTCGCCACACGACCGACTACGAGTTCCATCGTCGGTTCTTATTGATCGGTGTCGACGACGTCGACGCGGATTCCGCGTCCGCCGATACCGGAGACGAGCGTACGCAGCGCGGTGGCCGTGCGGCCGCCGCGTCCGATCACCTTGCCGAGATCGTCGGGATGCACGTGCACCTCGACGGTGCGCCCGCGGCGTCCGGTGATCAGCTCGACGCGTACGTCGTCAGGATTGGCGACGATGCCGCGAACGAGATGTTCGACGGCATCGGCGACAACTGCACTCACTTCTCAGCAGCCTCGGCGGCCGGCGCGTCTGCCGTCTCGGTGGCAGCGGCGTCGTCGGCCTTTGCAGCGTCGTCGGCCTTGGGGGCCTTCTTCTTCTTGGCCGTGGTTGCGTCACCGAGCGGCTCGGCGTCGGCCTGAGCGAGTGCTGCGTTGAACAGGTCCAGCTTGGACGGCTTGGGCTCTGCGACGCGCAGGGTGCCCTCGGCGCCGGGGAGGCCCTTGAACTTCTGCCAGTCACCGGTGATCTTCAGCAGAGCCTCGACGGGCTCGGTCGGCAGAGCACCGACGCCCAGCCAGTACTGTGCGCGCTCGGAGTCGATGTCGATGATGCTGGGGTCCTGCTTGGGCTCGTACTTGCCGATGGTCTCGATCGCACGGCCGTTGCGGCGGGTGCGAGAGTCGGCGATGACGACGCGGTAGTGCGGGGTGCGAATCTTGCCGATACGCATGAGCTTGATCTTGACAGCCATGAAGGTGAAGCCTCTTTCGTTGTGGTCACGGCGCAATTCAGCGGTGCGCACGGACTGCGCACCCGGTTTTGCGTTGATGGGGGTGTTGTGACCGCCGTACGGTACGTAACCGGTGACGGGCGAACAGCGTCTTATTGTGCCAGACGCGCCCCGATGTCGGTTAATCGGTGTCAGGCGACGAGCAGAATCGCCAGCGCAGGGAGCGCATTGTTGGTCGAGTGGGCGATCGTCGACGACATCACCGAGCCGGATCTCATGCGTGCGATACCGATGGCCAGGCCTCCCCACACGAGAATCACGAGCCGCCATCCCTCCCGGTGCCAGAGCGCGAACGCAACAGCGGTGACGACGAGAATCACCCACTTGTTTCCCAGCCACGCACCCCGCATCGGGGGTACACGCCGTTCGAGAGCGCCCCAGGCCATGCCGCGGAACATCACCTCCTCACAGAACGGTGCACCGAGCCAGATCCACAGAGCCAGAACGATTTTCCACGTCGGCGACAACACCCCGAGCCCGGCGAGGGGCACCTGGTCCCCCAGGTCCGTCTGCGACAGAACGACCAAGGCCAGCACGATCGCGCCCGCCAACGCTGCAAGACCCCAGATCAGACCCGTTCTGAGTTGGTTGCCGAACTCCGTCGCGGAGGTGGGAAGGCCGAAGTCGACGACGGGCCCGTTGCCGCGCCTCCAGCTGATCGCGAGCGACAACGTCAGGGCAGCCAGGCTCGGAAGCATGATCGCCATCACGTAGACGCCCGGCACGTCGGTGTCGAACACCAGGGGCGCGAGAAGGAAGCCCGCGAGGTTGACGAGCAGTACCGTCGATGCCGCCGGGATTCCCCACCGACCACGCGGCCGTCGGCGCGCGGCGGCCTCCTCGGCTCGCCAGTACGAGGCAGAACCGGAACTGTCGTGGTGCACCGCATTCATCGGTGCCATTCCCGTCCAGCTGGGCTCGCCGGTCCGGTCGGGGCCGGTGCGCGGGTCGGGTCCGAAGGGTGATGTCACGCTGGGCGCTTGGTCGGAATTCCGCGCAATACGATCACGTCGGGCGAGGACAGTACATCCGGCCCGGTTCGTGGGTCCTCGGAGTACACGAGCAGATCGGCCGGCGCCCCGTGCTCGAGACCGGGGTGGCCGAGCCAGGTCCGCGCGTTCCAACTGGCAGCGCCGAGTGCGTCGGTGGGAGACATCCCGATACGGGTGAGTGCATGGACCTCGTCGGCGATCCGGCCGTGCCGAATCGATCCGCCTGCGTCGGTGCCCGCGAAGATGGGCACACCCGCGTCGTGCGCGCGACCCACCGTGTCCGCGACGCGAGAATGCAGGTCGCGCATGTGGCGTGCGTACACCGGATACTTCGTCGCGGAATCGGCGATCGACGGAAAGGTCTCGATGTTGACGAGTGTCGGTACCAGCGCGGTCCCGTGCTCGACCATCATGTCCACGGTCTCGTCGGTCAGCCCGGTCCCGTGCTCGATGCAGTCGATGCCCGCACCGATCAACCCGGGCAGCGCATCCTCACCGAACACGTGCGCGGTGACGCGTGCACCCTCCTCGTGGGCGGCGTCGATCGCTGCCTTCAAGATCTGTTCGTCCCACAGCGGGCGCAGATCCCCGACACTGCGGTCGATCCAGTCCCCCACGAGCTTGACCCAACCGTCCCCGAATCGGGCTTGCTGACGGACGGCGTCGGGTAACTGCGATTCGTCCTCGATGTCCACCGCCAGACCGGGGATGTACCGCTTCGGCGACGCTATGTGCCGTCCCGCCCGAATGATTCGCGGCAGGTCCTCGTAGTCGTCGAGGACACGCGTGTCCACCGGTGATCCGGCGTCGCGCAACAGCAGAGCCCCCACGTCACGTTCGGTGCGGGCCTGCTCGATCGACCCCGCCAGATCCTCGTGGCCGCCGCCGTACTTGATGCCGACGTGGCAGTGCGCGTCGACCAGCCCGGGAAGGATCCAACCGTCGTCCGCAAGCGTGTCGGCTCCCGCGACGGGCTCCGACGACACCGCGCCGTCGACTATCCAGATCTCGACGAGGCTCTCGGACGGAAGTGCCCGTCCTCGTACCCGATACGCGGCCACGGCCGATCTACTTCTTCGGCAGCTTCAGCTGTGACAGGTCGATGCCTTCGAGTCCCGGAGGAAGCTGGTCGAGCCCTTTGGGCATGGACGACAGGTCCGGCATGCCCGCAGGCATACCTCCGGGCATGCCCGGGAAGCCGCCGCGGATCTTGGGCTGAGTCGGCCCCCGACCGCCCTTCTTGCCTTTCTTGCCCTTCTTGTTCCTGACCTGCTTGCGCGCGCCCGGCATGCCCATCCGGCCTGCCATGGCGGACATCATCTTTCGAGCTTCGAAGAAACGATCGACGAGTTGGTTGACGTCGGAGACCTTCACGCCCGAGCCGTTGGCGATACGCAGACGACGTGACGCGTTGATGATCTTGGGGTCGGTGCGCTCCTGCGGCGTCATGCCGCGAATGATCGCCTGCACTCGATCCAACTGCTTCTCGTCGACGTTGGCCAGTTCTTTCATCTGGCCGGCGCCGGGCAGCATGCCCAGGAGATTGCCGATGGGGCCCATCTTGCGAACGGCCATCATCTGTTCGAGGAAGTCGTCGAGCGTGAGCTGGCCGGAGCCGATCTTGTTGGCCGTGGCCTCGGCCTGCTCGGCGTCGAAATGCTGCTCGGCCTGCTCGATCAGGCTGAGTACGTCACCCATACCGAGGATGCGGCTGGCCATGCGGTCGGGGTGGAAGACGTCGAAGTCCTCGAGCTTCTCACCGGTCGACGCGAACATGATGGGCTCGCCGGTCACCTCGCGGACGCTCAGTGCCGCGCCGCCGCGTGCGTCGCCGTCGAGCTTGGTCAGTACGACACCGGTGAATCCGACGCCGTCCCGGAAGGCCTGCGCGGTGCTGACCGCGTCCTGGCCGACCATCGCGTCGAGGACGAACAGTGTTTCGTCCGGCTGAACCGCGTCGCGAATACCCGCGGCCTGGTTCATCAGGTCGGTGTCGATACCTAGGCGGCCTGCGGTGTCGACGATGACGATGTCGAATTGTTTGGCGCGAGCCTCGGCGACGCCTGCGCGTGCGACCTCGACGGGATCGGCTGCCGAGATGCCGAGCGCGTTCTCCCCGCCGCCGATGGACGTTCCCGGGTGCGGCGCGAACACTGTTGCGCCTGCTCGTTCACCGACGATCTGCAGCTGGCTGACTGCGCCCGGGCGCTGGAGGTCGCACGCGACGAGCAAGGGTGTGTGCCCCTGGTCCTTCAGCCACCTGGCCAGCTTGCCCGCCAGCGTGGTCTTACCCGATCCCTGAAGACCGGCGAGCATGATCACCGTCGGCGGGGTCTTCGCGAACTGCAGGCGGCGGGTCTCGCCTCCGAGGATCCCGACGAGTTCCTCGTTGACGATCTTGACGACCTGCTGCGCAGGGTTGAGAGCACCCGAGACCTCCGCGCCCTTGGCGCGCGTCTTGATGCGGGTGATGAACTCGCGGACGACGGGCAGAGCCACGTCGGCCTCGAGCAACGCGAGCCGGATCTCACGGGCCGTGGCGTCGATGTCGGCACCGGAGAGCCGCCCCTTGCCCCGCAGGTCCTTGAGGGTTCCGGTCAACCTGTCGGAAAGGGATTCGAACACCGATTGCACTCCTGAGCCGATAGCGAGTATTAGCCGACAGCGGGTCGAGCCTGCCGCCCCGCCACGTACGTCGCACCCAGCCTAGCGCCCGCGGCGGTGAGGCGTGGACAGCGCGTGCTCGGTCAAGCGTTGCGCGCGGTGTCGTTCCACGTGACGGACACTCCCCGCGTGGCCAGCCAGACGGACGGATCGGTCTTGATCCCGGATGCGTCGTGCACCTCGAAGTGAAGGTGCGGGCCGGTGGACTGGCCGCGATTTCCGACCGTCGCGATCTGCTGACCTGCGGCGACCTGCTGCCCTTCGGCGACCTCGTAGGTGTCCACGTGGCCGTAGACCGTCTCGGTCCCGTCGGCGTGCAGCACTTTGACCCACAGACCGAAACCGGACGCAGGTCCCGCGGCCGTCACCACTCCGTCGGCGGCTGCGAGTACCGGCGTGCCGATCGGGGCAGCGATGTCGATCCCGCCGTGGTGCGTACCCCAGCGCTGACCGAACGTGGAGGTCAACACTCCGGACACCGGCTGCACTGCTTTGTCCTTGAGAGGTGCAAGCCCCTGCAGCAGATCCTGCGCCGCGGCACCGACATCGGGAAGACCCAGTGCGGGCAGATCAGAGGTGTCCGGGATCTCGACACCCGGCGGCAACTGGAAGCCCTCCGGAATCAGGTTCTCCGGCAATTGAACTCCGGCGGGCAACTCGAAGCCCGCGGGAAGCAGATTCTGCGGAATCCCGAAGGCTTGACTCGCCGCGGGGGCGTCGGGCAGCGGAGCCGGAGCCGCCGTGGCGGTCCCGGTTCCCAGTTGCGCCGCACCGGCGACGATCGCACCTGTTGCGGCGACGATGGTCGCCGTCTTGATTCCCGAATCCTTCGAATCGTCCTGAGCTCTGTGACGCCCGCGTGGTGTCGTCGAATCTGTCGTGGTCGGAACATAAATGTTCGACCGCCGGTGGGCTCCCACAGTCAGTACCTCATCAGTCGTCGGCGAGGCATGGAAAAACGCCCCGAGCAGGGCTGTTTCGCATGCATTGCGCTCTCGTTCACAAGTTGTTCCTGTGGCGAGAAACGTAACAAAACGATCTCGCCCGCAGACACCGTAACCGAATCTTTATGAAAACTCACAAGCGCAGTCGGAACGGCGCGTCGATCGGTACGCCGGGTCAGGTTCCTTCCGGCTTTTCCGGAGGTTTCGGTGGTTCCGGAGCGGGGACCACCGCGAGCAGCGCTCGCTCGATGTCCTCCCTCGTCGCCCGCGTGTCGGTTCCCGACAGATCGATGCAGAACGCATCGACGACGGACGTACCGAGCGTGGCCACCCGCGCCCATCTCACGTCCGCGCCCAGCTTCTCCAACGCAGTCGCAAGACGGCACAGCAGCCCGAGCCTGTCCTCGGCTCTGAGCTCGAGCACCACCTGCCCCGAGTCCGACCCGTCGAACCACAGCACCCGCGGAGGCGCTTGCGCGTACACGACAGGAACTGCCGAGTCGTCCTCCGGCTCGGTCGACTCCCCGGCCCGATCGTCCAGCGGAATCGGCTGAGCGTCCCGTTCCTTGGCATCGAGCAACGCGATCAGGTCCAGTTCACCCGCCTGGGCACGAATGATCTCCTGACGCAGCAGCCCAGCTTGAGGCGGCGTCCCGAACAGCGGCGCGACGGCGAACGAATTGACCGCCGAACCGTCGTGACTGCCCAGCGACGCCGACAGCACGCGCAGCGAGTGCAGCGCGAGCACACCGGCAGCGTCGGACAGCAGACCCGGTGTGTCCGGAGCGACGACGGTCACGACATAGGTGTGCATACCGTCGGTCGGCTGCAGATCGACGTGTACGCCGCCCTTCTCCGCCAGAGCGATGTGCGCGGGATCGAGCGGGTCGGGCGTCGGCAGGCTTTCGCCCGCCATCACCATGCGGCATCGGCGCACGAGTTCCCGGATCAACGACGCCTTCCAGTCACCCCATACTCCGGGCCCGGTCGCGAGGGAATCGGCTTCGGCGAGTGCATGCAGCAGTTCCAGCAGAACCGTGTCCGCACCGAGAGTGTTCACGACGGTCTCCACCGTCGCCGGGTCGTCGAGGTCGCGGCGGGTCGCGGTCTCCGGAAGGAGAAGGTGATAGCGAACCATTGCACTGAGCAATGCGACGTCCGACGGCCACAGCCCCAGCCTGTTTCCGATCTGCGTGGCGAGTTCCGCGCCGACCACACTGTGGTCTCCCCCGCGTCCCTTTCCGATGTCGTGGATCAAAGCGCCGAGCACCAGAAGATCCGGGCGAGCCACCCGTGTCGTCAGAGCACTTGCGTACGCGGCGGTCTCGACGAGGTGCCGATCCACCGTCCAGGTGTGCACGGCGTCGCGGGGCGGAAGATCCCGCACCGCACCCCATTCGGGAATCAACCGACCCCACAACCCTGTTCGGTCAAGCGCCTCGATCGCGGCAATGGCGCGACGTCCGGAACCGAGCAGAACGAGCAAGTCGTTGAACGCTTCCTTCGGCCACGGCTCGCGCAGTTCGGGGGCGCTGTCGGACAATCGATTGAGCGTCGACGCCGACATCGGCATCCCCGTCTGCGCCGACGCGGCGGCCACTCGCGTGATCAGTCCGGGATCCTTCCCCGGACGTGCATCGCGCGCGAGCACCACTTCACCTGCATGCTCGACGACTCCCTCGTCCAGCGGGCGACGGACCGGTGCGCGGCGCAGCCGCGAGAGCCCGCGTCGTGGAAGGGAGTTCCCCGCAGTACGCAAACCCACGTCCACGGAATAGCTGATGGTTCGGGCCGAGTCGCTGAGAACGCGCGCGAGATCGAATCGATCGCCGATACGCAACGCGGCACCGATCTCGTCGGCGTCCTGTGCCCGCAGTTGATCGCGCGCTCGACCGGCGACACGGTGAAGTTCGGTGCGGACATCGAGAAGTCGACCGTGCGCGAAGGCCAGTCCGCCGCCGGGAGACGACGGGCCGAGACCGGGCATACCGTCGGTCAGTTGCGCGATGGCGAGGGCGTCGAGGAGCTGGACGTCGCGGAGCCCGCCCCGGCCACTCTTGAGATCAGGTTCGGCGCGGTGGGCGATTTCACCGCTTCTGGACCACCGCGAGGAGGTCTGGGTGATGAGTTCGTCGAAGCGCGACCGAATTCCGGTACGCCACTCCCTACGTACCCCGCCGATCAGCAAATTGCTCAGTTCCACGTCACCGGCGATGTGACGAGCTTCGAGCATCCCGAGCGCCGCGGTCATGTCCGTCGCGGCGACCTGCAGTGCCTGCGGCACCGTCCGCACGCTGTGGTCGAGCTTGATGTGCGCGTCCCACAACGGATACCAGAGTTTGTCGGCGACCTCGGCGACGATCTCGGGGCTCATGTCGTCGTGCAGCAGAATCAGGTCGAGATCGGAGTACGGAAGCAGTTCGCGCCGCGCGAGGCCACCGACAGCCACGATCGCGAATCCCGAATCGGGTTTGATTCCCAGCTCGGATCCCTTGGTGGTGAGCCAGAACTCGTGTAGATCGACGAGGGCTTGCCGCAGCGAGGGCGCATCGAGTCGACGGTTGCGTGCCCCGCCGTCGAGCAGCTGTTTCCTGGCGCGCGCGAGGTCGGCGGCCGCGCCGGACCTGTCGTTCGACGCCGAGCCCTTCGGTGTGGAGCCCTTCGAGACCGACGGCCCCGATCCCCCGGCGTGAGCCGAGGAATCGAGGCCGCCTGTCCGAGACCCGTGTGGGTCAGAGCGCATCGGCGCCACGTTCTCCGGTACGCACTCGGATGACCGAGTCGACCGGCGAGACCCATACCTTGCCGTCGCCGATCTTGCCGGTGCGAGCGGCTTCGACGATGACCTCGACGACCTTCTCGACCGCCGCGTCGTCGACGACGACCTCGACGCGCACCTTCGGAACGAAGTCCACGGAGTACTCGGCGCCGCGGTAGACCTCGGTGTGGCCCTTCTGGCGCCCGTATCCCTGAACTTCACTGACCGTCATGCCAAGCACGCCGGCCTGTTCGAGGCCCGTCTTGACGTCCTCCAGCGTGAACGGTTTGACGATTGCCGTGATCAGCTTCATTGTTCTGCTTCCCTTCACAAGCTCTTGATGTGCCCGGTTGCATGCGGAGCGAGGGTTCTCGCTCTTATCTCTACCTTGTCAGGCGAAGTCGTACGCGGTCTCGGCGTGTTCTGCCTCGTCGATTCCGTTGGCTTCTTCCTCGTCGGACACACGCCACCCGAGCGGCTTGAGAGCAAAGGCGATGACCGCGGTGACGATGGCGGTGAAGATGAGTGCGAACAGCGCGATCACGATCTGCACGACGAGCTGCTTGTAGTCACCACCGTAGAACAGGCCGGTCTCGGAACCGAGGAAGCCGATCGCGATGGTGCCCCAGAGGCCGGCGACGAGGTGCACGCCGACGACGTCGAGCGAGTCGTCGTAACCGAACTTGAACTTCAGGCCGACAGCAAGTGCGGAGAGGACACCTGCGATGACGCCGAGGATCATCGAGCCGACAGGCGTGAGTGCTCCCGCGGCGGGGGTGATGGCCACGAGGCCTGCGACGATGCCCGACGCGGCACCGAGGCTGGTGGCGTGTCCGTCGCGGATGCGCTCGGTGATGAGCCAGCCTGCGATGGCGGCCGCGGTGGCGGCAGTGGTGTTGACCCAGGCGAGTCCGGCTGCGCCGTCGGCAGCGAAGGCGGAACCGGCGTTGAAGCCGAACCAACCGAACCACAGGAGTGCCGCACCGAGCATGACGAACGGGAGGTTGTGCGGCCGGAAGGCGATCTTGCCGAAGCCGATGCGCTTGCCGATGATGAGGGCCAGGACGAGGCCTGCGATGCCGGCGTTGATGTGAACGACCGTGCCTCCGGCGAAGTCGATCGGCGCGACCGAGGCAACCAGTCCGCCTTCTCCGTCGTCGGTGGTGCCGAAGATCTTCGCGGCGAGCCCGTCCTCGGAGCCCGAGAGCAGTCCGCCACCCCACACCATGTGTGCGAGCGGGAAGTACGCGAGGGTGACCCAGATACCTGCGAACGCGAGCCACGTTCCGTACTTGACGCGGCCTGCGATGGAGCCGGAGATCAGGGCGACGGTGATGATCGCGAAGGTGACCTGGAATGCAACATCGATGATGTTGGCGTATCCCCACGCTCCGGCGATGAAGTTACCGTCGGCGTCGGTGATGGAATCCTTGAGACCGAAGAACTCGAAGGGGTTGGCGAACAGGCCGCCGATGTCCTCGGTTCCGTACGACATCGACCATCCCCACAGGAAGTAGATGATCGCGACGACGGTCATCGACCCGAACGACATCATCATCATGTTCAGGACGGATTTCTGCTGCGACATTCCGCCGTAGAAGAACGCCAGGCCCGGCGTCATCAGCAGCACCAGTGATGCTGCGATCAGCATCCAAGCGGCGTTGCCGGAGTTGGCCAATACATCCTCGGGACTCACGTACACCCTCCATTTCTCCTGCGCTACCGGTCGGTGCGCCGTCAAGAACAAAGAGTGGTTTTAAGAAGTTTCATCGATGACACTCTGGTGTTTCGCTCATGTGAACGCATCGGCGAAATCTGTTGCCAATACGTTTCGTCCAGGCCATTCGTATTTTTCGCAATCCCGCGCTCACCCGATTTCGGACGGCGTGAGCCCTCACGCGGTCCGAAATCAGGGGGCGGAATCAGCCGAGCAACGCGTCGACGAATGCCTCCGGCTCGAAGGGCGCGAGATCGTCCGCACCCTCGCCGAGACCGACGAGTTTCACTGGCACACCGAGCTCACGTTGCACCTGGAAGACGATGCCGCCCTTCGCCGTACCGTCGAGCTTGGTGAGCGCGACGCCGGTGATGTTCACCACTTCTGCGAACACCCGGGCCTGGGTCAACCCGTTCTGGCCGACGGTGGCGTCGAGCACGAGGAGCACGTCGTCGACCCGCGCGCGCTTCTCGATCACGCGCTTCACCTTGCCGAGCTCGTCCATCAACCCGGACTTGGTGTGCAACCGACCCGCCGTGTCGACCACGACGACGTCCACGCCCTGCTCGATACCCTTGGTCACGGCATCGAACGCGACTGCGGCCGGATCAGCGCCTTCCTTGCCCCGCACGACGTCGGCACCGACTCGCTCGGCCCAAGTCTGCAACTGGTCCGCAGCGGCAGCACGGAACGTGTCCGCCGCGCCGAGCAGAACTCGACGACCGTCCGCCACCAGCACGCGCGCAAGCTTGCCCGTCGTGGTCGTCTTACCGGTGCCGTTCACTCCGACCACCAACAGAACCGCAGGGGTTCCTTCGTGTGGCAGGGCCTTGATGGAGCGATCGAGCTCGGGGCGCAGCTGAGACACCAGAATCTCCTTCAGCAACGCCCGCGCGTCGGCCTCGGTTCTGATGCTCCTCGCTGCCATCTGCTGCCGCAGTGCCGTCATGATTTCCTGCGTCGTGGTCGATCCGAGGTCCGCGATCAGCAGCGTGTCCTCGACCTCTTCCCACGAGTCCTCGTCCAGGTCTCCACCGCCGAGCAGGCCCAACAGGCTCTTGCCCACGGCGGACTGCGACCGTGACAACCGGCCGCGAAGTCGATCGAGCCGCCCGTCGGTGGGCGCGATGTCGTCGAGGACTCGGCCGGCCGGCTCGGGCTCCGGTGTCGGCTGGGGCTCCGGTGTCGGCTCGGGCTCCGGTGTCGGCTGGGGCTCCGGTGCCGGCTCGGGCTCCGGTGTCGGCTGGGTCTCCGGTGCCGGCTCAGGCTCGGGAGTCGGCTCCGGCGTCGGCAGTGGCTCGGGTGACGGCTCGACGACTGGTTCGGGCCTGACGACGGGCTCGGGTCTGACGACGGGCTCGGGCTCGGCGGTTGCGGTGCCCTGGCTGAAGGAGAATCCACCGCCCGCCTTGTACCCACCGGAACGGTCTTTCTGCTCCTCGATCGTCGGGGTGTCGGACGACTTCAACGAGACACGGCGCCGACGGGACAGCACCAGCCCGGTGACGAGTGCGACGACAAGGACGGCCAGAACGGCCGCGAGGATGATCCACGCTTGGCTACTCACGTGTCCATCTTGTCAGGGCGGCGGGCTCTTCGAGTGCGCGGGCGTGCGCTGCGCCACTCCGTCAGGGGGTGGGCGCGGCCGCTGTTTCCTCGTCCGGCGCGGTCACGCTGCCGATCGTCTCCACACGGTCGCGGTTGAGCCGCTGCGAAATGACGGTCGTGATGCCGTCGCCCCGCATCGACACTCCGTAGAGAGCGTCGGCCACCTCCATCGTCGGCTTCTGGTGGGTGATCACGATCAGCTGAGACTTCTCCCGCAGTTGTTCGAACAAGCCGATCAAGCGCCGAAGGTTGGTGTCGTCGAGTGCGGCCTCCACCTCGTCCATGACGTAGAACGGGGACGGTCGGGCACGGAAGATCGCCACCAGCATGGCCACGGCAGTCAGGGACTTCTCGCCACCCGAGAGCAGCGACAACCTCTTGACCTTCTTGCCAGGCGGACGTGCCTCGACCTCAATTCCGGTCGTGAGCATGTCTCCGGGCTCGGTCAGGATCAAACGTCCCTCGCCTCCCGGAAACAGCTTTGCAAAGACCTGCGTGAACTCCCGCTCGACGTCGAGCCAGGCATCGGTGAAGACCTGCAGGATGCGCTCGTCGACGTCCGCGACGACGTCCAGCAGATCCTTCCGAGCCGATTTCACGTCCTCCAACTGGGTGGACAGGAAGTTGTAGCGCTCCTCCAGTGCGGCGAACTCCTCCAGTGCGAGGGGGTTCACCTTGCCGAGAGTCGCCAGGTCACGTTCGGCTCGCTTCGCTCGCTTCTCCTGAGTGAGGCGGTCGAACCGCATCGGGGCCGGTGCGACCACTTGCTCACCGCGTTCCTTCGCGGCTTCGTACTCGGACATCTCCAGCTCGGTCGGCGCGAGCGCGACATCGGGTCCGTACTCGGCGACCAGATCGTCCAGGCCGATTCCGTGCTGCTCGAGAATCGTCGACTCCAGCTGTTCGATGCGAAGCGCCGCCTGCGCACGCGCCACCTCGTCACGGTGAACGGCGTCCGTGATGGACGCCAACTGGCCCTGCAGTGCACGGACCTGTTCTTTGACGCGTTCGAGTTCTGCCGTGGTGTTGGCGCGCTGTTCGGCCAGTTCGTCCCGGCGGGCTGCGGCGGCTGAGACGACATCGGCGAGTCGGGTCGCCACCCGCTCCCCTGCCGTGGCAACCGATTCCGCGACGGCAGCGGCGTGACGTCGAGCGATCATCTCCCGTTCCGCACGGGCCCGAGTCTCGCGCTCGGCCCGCGCCGCGCGACGCAAGGAATCGGCCTTTCCGCGTAGTGACTGAGCTCGTTCCTCGGCGGTGCGTACGTTCAGCCGTGCCTCCACCTCGACCGATCGCACCTCGGCCAGCGCTGCAGCTGCTGCCTCGCGCGCGTAGGTGGAGTCCTCCGAGTCGGGAGCGTCGGACGATTCCGACTGCTCGTCCTCGGCAAGACGGAGACGTTCCTCGAGCTCGGCGAGTGCCTGCAGCGCGTCCTCGCGACCGCTCTCGGCCTTGGCTCGCTGATCGGACAACCGCGCGGACTCCGCGTGCGCCGATCTCGCCAGCTGGCCCAACCGGCCGAGTTGTTCGTAGACCGCGGACATCGCCGCGTCGGATTCGTTCAACGCCGCCAGTGCCTGCTCGGCGGACTCACGCCGATCGGACTGCTCTGCCAGTGCACCCGACAGCGCTGCTTCCAGTTCGGCGGATCGACGTTCCGCTGCGGCGAGTTCGACGGTCGACGTGTCGATCGCTGCCTGCACTTCCAGCGTGCTCGGTCTGCGGTCGGATCCGCCCGACACCCAGCCGGAGTCGATGTAATCGCCCGCAGTGGTCACGGCGCGGACACCGGACACGGTGCCCATGACCGACTGCGCGTCGTCGAACGACGAGACGATCACGACGTCCCCGAGCAGCGACTGCATGGCCGACGCCAGCGGCTCGGGGTAGTCGACCACGTCCAGTGCCCACCGCGCACCGTCGGGCAGGACCCCCGGCTTCGGGCGCTCGGCCGAACCCGATTCGAAGACCAGCACGGCGCGACCGCCGTCGGCTTCGTGCAATGCACGGACCGCGTCGCGAGCGACCTCGTACGAGTCGGCGAACACTGCGTCGGCGGCGGGCCCCATCGCCACGGCGACGGCCACGTCGAACCCGTCTTCGACGGTGATGCGCTCGGCCAGTAGCCCTGCAACGCCGGCCTGGCCGCGAGAGGTGAGCCAGCCCGCGCCGTCCTTGCGCTCGAGCCCCATGGTCAGAGCTTCGATGCGAGCCTGGTACGACGCCACTTTCTTGCCTGCGACACGGTCCTCGTTCTGCAATTCCGTGACACGAGCGTCTGCGCTGCGCAGCGCGGCGACGGCGCGCTCGTAGTGCGTGTCGAGGCTCAGCTCACTCGCGTCGAGACCGGAGATCTGGTCCTGGACGCTTTCGAATTCTTCCTGTGCCCGGTCACCTCGTTCGCGTGCCTCGTCGATCGCGACGGAGAGCCGGGCGACTTCGGCGTCGATGGATTCCGCCTTCGTTCGGAAAGTGTCGACCTGGCCCGACAACCGCGCGAACCCCTCACGACGGTCGGCGACGGCACGAACGGCCGCCATGTGTGCTCGTTCGGCCTCCGCGGCGGCGGACTCGCGCTCGGCCAGTTGATCGCGTGCCACTTCGAGATTTTCACGAGCGATCTCGACGGCCTCAACGAGCTCGAGCTCCTCCTCCGCCACGCGGTCGGCCTGTTGCTCGAGTTCGTCGGGATCCTGACCGCGGCCTCCTGACGGAGCCGAGTCGAGATGGCGGGCGCGCTCCTTCGCGATCCTGATGGTCGCGTTGACGCGCTCGGACAGCGCAGACAGCTGAAACCAGGTCTGCCCGGCAGCCTCGGCGCTCGGCGTGAGTCTCGCTACCGACTGTTCCAGTTCACCGAGCGCGACGTTGCCTGCTTCCAGGGTGTCCTGGACGGCTGCGTACTGTTCCCGCGCGGCGGCTTCGTCCTGCGTCTGGTTGGCGAATTCCTCACGGCGGGCGACCAGATCGTCCGCCGCGAGCCGCAGCCGCGCGTCGCGCAGGTCGGCTTGCACGGTCTGGGCTCGTCGGGCGACCTCGGCTTGTCTGCCGAGCGGTTTGAGCTGACGCCGCAGCTCGGCCGTCAGGTCCGTCAACCGCGCGAGGTTGGCCTGCATGGCATCGAGTTTGCGTACGGCCTTTTCCTTGCGCTTTCGATGCTTGAGGACACCAGCGGCTTCCTCGATGAACGCACGTCGGTCCTCGGGACGCGATTCCAGGATCGCCGCCAGACGACCCTGTCCGACGATAACGTGCATTTCACGTCCGATACCCGAGTCGCTCAGCAGCTCCTGTACGTCCATGAGGCGGCACGAGTTGCCGTTGATCTCGTACTCACCGGCACCGTCGCGGAACATGCGCCGCGTGATGGAGACCTCGGTGTAGTCGATGGGAAGTGCGCCGTCGGAATTGTCGATGGTCAACGTCACCTCGGCACGACCGAGCGGTGCGCGCCCGGATGTGCCGGCGAAGATGACGTCTTCCATCTTTCCGCCGCGTAGTGCTTTGGCGCCCTGCTCGCCCATGACCCAGGTCAACGCGTCGACGACGTTGGACTTACCCGACCCGTTGGGTCCGACCACGCAGGTGATTCCCGGTTCGAATCGAAGAGTCGTCGCCGAAGCGAAGGACTTGAAGCCCTTCAGCGTCAGACTCTTGAGATGCATGGCGTTTGACAGTACCGGGTCGCACCGACGCGCGGGCACACGCACATCGCGTCACACGCGCGTCGGATCACCCCGGCGCGTCAGCGTTCGACGAAACCGATGATTCCGCCCCGGGGCGGGTCCCAGCTCTCGACGACGAGCGAGACCGACCCGGGCGTCGCGCCGCCGCGGAGAAGTGCCAGCAAGCTCTCCAGCCGGTCTCTCGGGCCTTCCGCGACCACCAGGACGCGGCCGTCGGACTGGTTGGTCGCCGATCCGATCAATCCCAGCTCGAGTGCGCGAGATCGCGTCCACCATCGAAATCCGACGCCTTGCACGTGTCCATGTACCCAAGCCGTCAATCGCTGGTCCGTCACGGCGTCAGCTTTCGCACGGATCCGTCGAAGCTCGTTGCGTACAAAGAATTGTCGTCCCAGCCCGGTCCACCGAACTCCACCGAGGACGTGAGCGGCACACCTGTGCCGACCACGCACGACGAACCCGTGGCGGGATCGACACGCAGAACGCGTCCGGCGAGATTCTGAGCCAGGTAGATCATGCCGTCGGGCCCGACGGTCATGTCGTCCGATGCAGTGAACGGACCGAACCCGTCGACGGGCAAGATTCTCGCCGGGCCGGCTGGATCGTCGACGTCGAGTGCGGTGATGCGCAACGACGGTTCGAACGTGTCGGCCACGTACAGCGCGTCTGCGTCCACCGCGATGCCGTTGGCGGTGCCGAGGTCGGTGCGGACGACCGACGGCACGTGCGGTGAGGCCGACGGAACGACGGTCAGACCTGTCGTGAGTCCGAGGTTGCGCGTGGTGAACAAAGTTCCGTCGTCCGTCCGTGCGAGACCGTTGGGCATCACGAGACCGGCGGCGTACGTGGAACGGACCCCCGACGACAGGTCCAGCATGTCCACGGTGCCGTCCGGCGTGTCGAAAAGACCTGCTGCGGTGCCGTTTCCGGTAGTGAAGTACAGCACCGAGCCATCGACGACCAATCCCCCGGGCGACGTCACGTCGTCCACGGCGACGGACCTGAGGCCGTCCTGCGAGAGCGCCTGGATCCGCCCGGGACCGAGAGGGGACGTCTCGGACAGGTACATCGTGCCGTTCTCGCCGAACGCGAGGTTCTCGAGCATGCCGTAGCCGGTGGCCACGGTACTGACCGACCACTCCGTGCACGCAGGCGCTGCGCTCGCGGCGGGAGCGGTCACCAGCAGTCCTGCGGCCAGCGTGCCTGCTACTACCGCAGCCCCGACCGTCGTGTCAGGCGTCCACACGTCAGTGGTCGATCTCGATGGCGAGACCGACCGTGGTGCCGGCCTTCAGGGTGCGACCGACGGTGCACACCCTGTCGATTGCGCGTTCGACGACGGTCAGGAGGCGTTGCTGAGCCTCCGGATCCAGTTCGCTCAGGTCGACCTTCAGGATCTCGTTCAGCTCCGGATACAGCTCGTTCTCGCGGTCGGCGGCACCGGATACTTCGACGGTGGCGTCGTAATTGTCGCCCAGTCTGCGGGACAGCGGCAGATCCGAGCTCATTCCGGTGCAGGCCGCGAGTGCAATTTTGAGCAGTTCGCCGGGCGTGAACACGCCGTCGACCGACTCCGATCCGATCAGAACCTCGGCACCGCGTGAACTCTTGCCGGTGTATCGGCGGGTTCCGGTGCGTTCGACCCAGAGTGAAGTAGGAGTGCTCGTCTCAGCCATGAGAGCCGATTGTAGGGGCCTAGCTCACCAGTCGGGTCGTGCGCGGTCGAGGTTGGCACTTGGGGCAGCTGTACGAGCTGCGGTTCATGAACTTCTCACGACGGATGGGGCTTCCGCACCGTGAGCACGGCAAGCCTTCCTGCCCGTACGCGTCGAGGGAGCGATCGAAGTATCCCGATTCGCCGTTGACGTTCACGTACAGGGCGTCGAACGACGTTCCGCCCTGCGCCAACGCTTCGCCCATCACGGCGTGCGCTGCAGTCAACAACCGACGCAACGCCGGCCTGCTCAAGGTCTCGGCGATTCGGTTTCCGTGAATCTTGGCCCGCCACAATGCTTCGTCCGCGTAGATGTTTCCGACACCGGACAGAACGGTCTGATCGAGGAGCGCTCGCTTGATCTCGGTGTGTTTGCCTCGCAGGACGTTCACGACCGACTCCGCGTCGAACAGCGGATCGACCGGATCCCGGGCGATGTGCGCGACCGGTTCGGGAACGATGGTCCCGTCGACATCCGTCAGTGGTGCAATTGCCCAACCCCCGAACGTGCGCTGGTCGACGAAACAGAGATCTGCCCCGTTGTCCAGGCGTGCGCGGATGCGAAGGTGCTTCTCGTCCGGCACCGTCGGTGGCTGTACGAGCATCTGACCGCTCATTCCGAGGTGCACGACGACGGCGATGTCGCATGGTTCGAGAGGAAGCCACAGATACTTGCCACGACGCTCGACGGCCGCGATGCGACGTCCGCGCAGCTGTCCGACGAAATCCCGTGACCCGGGGAGGTGCCTGCGAATCGCGCGTGGGTGCAGCACGTCGACCGATTCGATCGTGGAGCCGACCACGTGCGCGGCCAATCCGAGTCGGACTACCTCGACCTCGGGAAGCTCAGGCATTCACGTCGGGGTCGGTGTCGGTGTCGACGGACAGTGCATTCCAGGCAGTGCTGGCCGCCTTCTGCTCCGCTTCTTTCTTGTTGCGGCCGACACCGACACCGAGTGCACGGCCACCGACCAGAACGGTGGCGGTGAATTCCTTGTCGTGATCGGGGCCGGTCGACGAGATCTCGTACGCAGGTACCCCGAGCGACTGTTCTGCCGTCAGCTCCTGCAGGCTCGTCTTCCAGTCGAGTCCGGCACCCAGTCGCGGTGCCCGCTCGAGCAACTCCGCGAAGAGTCGGAGAACGACTTCCCGCGCGGTGTCGATACCGTGCTGAAGGTGAATAGCACCCAGTAGCGATTCCATGCCGTCGGCCAGAATGCTCGCCTTGTCTCGGCCGCCGGTCTGCTCCTCGCCCTTGCCGAGCAGGAGGTGTGCGCCGAGACCGCCGTCGCCGAGGCCGCGCGCGACCTCGGCGAGTGCATGCATGTTGACCACGCTCGCTCGGATCTTCGCGAGCTCACCTTCGGACTTCGCCGGGTGAGCCAGGTACAGCCGCTCGGTGATGGTCAGGCCGAGGACGGAATCTCCGAGGAATTCGAGTCGTTCGTTTGTGGGCAGACCTCCCCGCTCGTACGCATACGAACGGTGTGTCAGTGCCAAGGTGAGGAGTGATTCCTCCAGAACAACGCCGAGAGCGGCGAGGAGTGACCCTCGGTCGTCCTCGCCGCTACCGGCTGTTGCACTCTTCTTCGTAGCTGAGCTACGTACAGCTGGGCTGCTTTTGTCGATCACAGCGCGTCCGATCCCGAGAAAGATCAGACTGCTGCTGCGACCTGGCGGCCCTTGTAGGTGCCGCAGGACGGGCACGCAATGTGGGGCAGGGTCTTCTCGCCGCAACCACGGTTGGGGCAGGTGACGAGGGTAGGCGCAGTGGTCTTCCACTGTGCACGACGCGACCTCGTGTTGGAACGCGACATCTTGCGCTTCGGGACAGCCACTTACTTCTCCTCGACTTCGTTGTTCACAAGTTCTGTGCTCGGTTCTGAATCCACGCCAAATTTGGCTGCAAGACCAGCCCAGCGAGGATCAAGTATGTCATGACTGTGGCCGGATTCCGCAATCGCCAGGCGAACGCCGCATTCGGGGCACAATCCCTCGCAGTCCTCGCGGCAGACGGGGTGCAGCGGAAGCTCCAGCCCGACGGAATCCACGATGACCGGTTCGAGGTCGATCCGATCGTCGAGAACGCGGTGAATCTCGTCCTCGTCGGTCGTTTCTTCCGTGACGCTGTCCGGATAGGCGAACAGCTCGGTGAGGTACAGATCCACCGAACCGGTGACCGGCTCCAGACAGCGGGTGCATTCGCCCGCAGTGTCGGCGCGGACGGTGCCGGTCACCAGCACGCCCTCGGACACTGCTTCGAGCCTCAGATCGAGTTCGACGGGAGTACCGGCTTCGATTGCGATTGCATCGAGTCCGATTCGGGTCGGCGCGGCCACCGTGCGCTGGATCTCCTTCATCGACCCCGGCCGACGGCCGAGGTTGTCGATATCCAGAGCGAAACCCGAGCCCGCGGAGGAACTGGGGGTACTGCGACGGGTAGACACAACGATTCTTTCTTCTCGAAAACATGGGAACGACATCACGACAAGTCGTCACCTACTACCGTCGAGACGGGAGCGGGCAACCACTCAACGATACGCACGCACGCATATGTGGGCAAACTCGGGGGCGATCACGCCCCGACCGAAGTCCGATTCAGGCCCGATTCAGCGGCGTGGTCGACGAAAGTCGTCCGCCGTATCGGATCCGTAATCGGGGACCCCGGATCCGGTACGCAGTTGCTGACGACCGCGCCCGACGGATCGGATGGTGCCGGTGAGGAACTCCTCGAATTCCGCCAGCTTCGTGTCGACGTACACGTCGCATTCGCTGCGCATGCGGTCGGACTCGGCGTGGGCGCTGTCTATCACCCGTGCGGACTCGGCGTGCGCAGCCTGCACCACCTCTGTCTGTGCGACGAGTCGTGCCTGCTCCTCGGTCCCGTCGGCGACGGACCGATCGTAGGAGGCCTGGCCGGCCTCGATCATGCGATCAGCCTCCGACCGTGCCCTGCTCGTGAGGGCGTCGTATTCCTGCTGTCCCTGCTCGACGGTACGTTCGGCAGAGTCGGTGGCGTCGTCGACGAGCTGTTCCGCGTGCGCCTTCGCTTCGGCGACCATGCGATCGGCCTGAGCTTTGGCGTCGGCGAGAATGCGGTCGGCAGAGTCGCGAGCATTCTCGACCGTGTCCTGCGCCTCGTTGTTCGCGGACGTGACGGTCTTCTCCGCCGTCGCCCGCGCGTCGCCGACCAACTTGTCCTTGTGGTCGAGAACATCCTGGGCGTCGTCGAGTTCTCCGGGAATGGAGTCGCGAACGTCGTCGAGAAGTTCCAGCACATCGCCACGAGGTACGACGCAGCCGGCAGTCATGGGAACTCCGCGCGCCTCCTCGACGATGGCAACGAGTTCGTCGAGTGCCTCGAATACGCGGTACACCGCCCACCCCAATCGTCTAGGTACTTCTAGGTACTGGCCGTGGTCGGTCCAGTGACTGCCAGTTTGCCTGGTGATCGCCACGTCTGCGAAACACCGACGTCGGTGTGTCGCTCGATGTGGGCGGCGCGGCCGCACGTGGCGGCCGCCGTGCTCACTCGGCCGCGCGCTCCGCGATCCTGGCCAGCAATCGTGTGTGCACGTGCTCGGGCACCATGTCCGCGACGTCACCGCCGAACGTCGCCACCTCCTTGACCAACGAGCTCGACAAGAAGCTGTACGTCGGGTTGGCCGGGATGAACAGCGTGTCGACACCCGAGAGCTTCTGGTTCATCTGAGCCATCTGCAGTTCGTAGTCGAAATCGTTCGCTCCGCGCAGTCCTTTCACGATCGCGGTGTACCCCTGCTCCTTGGCGTAGTCCACCAGCAATCCGTACCACGACGCGATCCGTACGTTGTCCAGATGCGCTGTCGCTTCGGCGATCATCTCGATGCGCTCGTCCACCGTGAAGAGTCCACGCTTGCTCTTGTTGATCATCACGGTCACCACGATCTCGTCGAACTGCGCTGCAGCTCTTGTGATGACGTCGAGGTGACCGTTGGTCACCGGGTCGAAGGATCCAGGGCACACCGCTCCAGTCATGGCTGCACGCTATCACCGGCGGGTTCGTCGTCCGTGGTGGCGATCTCGATGCGCGTCTCGCCGTATTTCTTGACCTTCGCCGGCAGCAACCCAGGGGGCCACACGGTTTCGGCCGAGCGACTCGATCGCTCGAGGACGACGACGGCGTCGTGTGCCAGCCATCCTCCCTCCACGAGGGCTTCGAGCATGTGTCCGACGGCGGCGTCGGTCACCGCGTAGGGCGGGTCGGCCAGCACCAGATCGAACGCGGTGTCCGCCGACCCTGCCAACACCGACGCGACCGGCGCACAGCGGACCGATGCCCCGGCGATTCCCACCGCTGCGGCGTTCTCACGGGCCACTGCCGCGGCACGCGCGTCGGACTCGACCAGCACCACTTTGTCGGCCCCGCGGGAGAGCGCTTCGAGTCCGAGCGCTCCGGATCCGGCGAACAGGTCGAGCACCGAGGCGCCCTCGAGATCCATTCGGGCACCCAGTGAACTGAACACCGCCTCGCGCACTCGCTCCGATGTGGGGCGAGTGCCGCGAGGCGGCACCTTCAGCTTCCGGCCTCCCGCGATGCCTGCGACGATCCGAGTCATCCACGGGAGTTTACTCATCCGGCGTTCACGGCTAGTCCGCCGAATCACCGCCGATGACGATGAGTAGGTCGCCGCCTTCGACCTGCTGGACACCACCGATCGCGAGCCGCGAGACGACACCGGCCTTGGGAGCGGTGATCGCCGCTTCCATCTTCATGGCCTCGATCGTGGCGACGACGTCGCCTGCTGAAACGTTGTCGCCCTCGGACACCGACAGCGTCACCACTCCGGCGAACGGTGCGGGCACGTGACCCGAGTTGGCTTTGTCCGCCTTCTCGACCGACGGAACGTCCGAGCTGATCGAGCGGTCGCGGACCGACACGGGCCGCAACTGTCCGTTCAGAATGCACATCACCGTGCGCATTCCGCGCTCGTCGGCGTCGGATATCGCTTCGAGACCGATGAGCAGCTCCACGCCCTTCTCGAGCTTGACTCGGTGCTCCTCGCCCTGGCGCAGACCGTAGAAGAACTGATTGGCGGACAATCTGGAAGTGTCGCCGTACTTCTCGCGGTGCGCAGCAAGCTCGGCGGTCGGACCGGGAAACAGCAAGCGGTTGAGCGTGTCTCGGCGCTGCGCCGAGGTTCCGTCCAACGCCTTCTCGTCCTCGGCCGAGACGGGGGTTTCCTCCTTGGGCTCCGACCGTCCCTCCAATGCCTTGGTCCGCAAGGGCTCCGGCCAACCACCGGCAGGTGTGCCGAGCTCGCCGCGCAGGAAGCCGACGACCGAGTCGGGGACGTCGTACTTGCGCGGATTCTCCGCGAACTCCTCCGCCGAAGCGCCCGCGCCGACCAGAGCGAGCGCCAGGTCGCCGACGACCTTCGACGACGGGGTGACCTTGACCAGACGGCCCAGCATCCGGTCCGCCGCAGCGTAATTCGCCTCGACGGTCTCGAACCGGTCGCCGAGACCCAGCGCGATCGCCTGCTGACGGAGGTTGGACAGCTGGCCTCCTGGGATCTCGTGGGTGTACACACGGCCGGTGGGCGCCGGGAGTCCGGACTCGAACGGCGCGTAGACCTTTCGCAGCGCTTCCCAGTAGGGTTCGAGATCGCACACTGCTTGCAGATCGAGGCCGGTGTCGTACTCGGAATGTGCCGCGGCAGCGACGATCGCGGACAGCGCGGGCTGACTCGTCGTACCTGCCATCGCGGCGCTGGCACCGTCGACCGCGTCGGCTCCTGCTTCCCACGCCGCGAGATACGTCGCCAGCTGACCACCAGGGGTGTCGTGCGTGTGCACGTGCACCGGCAGATCGAAGTTGGACCGCAGCGCCGTCACCAGAGTCTTCGCTGCCGGGGCTCGCAGCAGACCAGCCATGTCCTTGATGGCGAGCACGTGCGCACCGGCGTCGACGATCTGCTCCGCGAGCTTCAGGTAGTAGTCCAGCGTGTAGAGCGACTCGTTCGGATTCGACAGATCACCGGTGTAGCTCAGCGCCACTTCCGCTACGGCCGTTCCGGTTTCACGGACGGCGTCGATGGCGGGACGCATCTGATCGACGTTGTTGAGCGCATCGAAGATCCGGAAGATGTCGATACCGGTGTCGGTGGCCTCGGCCACGAACGAACGCGTCACCTTCTCCGGGTACGGGGTGTACCCGACGGTGTTCCGCCCGCGTAGCAACATCTGCAGCGCGATGTTCGGTACCGCTTCGCGCAGCGCTGCGAGCCGCTCCCACGGATCCTCGTGCAGGAACCGCAGCGCCACATCGTATGTCGCTCCGCCCCACGCCTCGATGGACAGCAGTTCCGGGGTGGTGCGTGCCACGTAGGGCGCCACCATCAACAGACCCGACGTGCGCACGCGAGTGGCGAGCAGCGACTGGTGCGCGTCACGGAACGTCGTGTCGGTGACGCCGACGGCCTTGCGGTTACGCAGGTCCCGGGCGAAGCCCTCGGGTCCGAGCTCGAGGAGACGCTGGCGGCTGCCGTCGGGAATCGGTGCCGAGAAATCGACCTCGGGCAGCTTGTCCTGGGGGTAGACCGTGGAGGGCCGCTCTCCGTGCGGCTTGTTGACCGTCACGTCGGCGAGGTACGTCAGGATCTTGGTACCGCGGTCACCGGATGTGCGGGCGGTCAACAGCTCCGGGCGTTCCTCGATGAACGAGGTCGTCACCCGTCCGGCCGTGAAGTCCGGGTCGACGAGCACGGCCTGCAGGAACGGGATGTTGGTCGCGACGCCGCGGATACGGAATTCGGCGACGGCCCGACGCGCACGCGCGACGGCAGTGTCGAAATCGCGTCCTCGACAGGTGAGCTTGACGAGCATCGAGTCGAAGTAGGCACCTACCTCGGCACCGAGGGTGGTGCCGCCGTCCAAGCGAACACCCGCGCCGCCCGGTGTGCGGTAGGCGGTGATGCGGCCGGTGTCGGGGCGGAATCCGTTGGCTGGGTCTTCGGTGGTGATGCGGCACTGCAGCGCGGCGCCGCGCAACGCGATGTTGTCCTGGCTCAGGCCCAGATCGGCCAGGGTCTCCCCCGACGCGATTCGGAGCTGGGACTGTACGAGGTCGACGTCGGTCACTTCTTCGGTGACCGTGTGCTCGACCTGGATTCGCGGGTTCATCTCGATGAAGACGTGGTTACCGCGGGTGTCGAGCAGGAACTCCACCGTTCCCGCGCAGGAGTACCCGATCTCTTTCGCGAAGGCGACGGCATCCGCGCAGATCTTCTCTCGAACACCGTCGGGCAGGTTGGGCGCGGGAGCGAGCTCGATGACTTTCTGGTGACGACGCTGCAGGCTGCAGTCGCGCTCGAAGAGGTGGACCACGTTGCCCTGGCCGTCGGCGAGGATTTGCACCTCGATGTGGCGCGGATCGATGACGGCCTGCTCGAGGAAGACAGTGGGGTCGCCGAAGGCGGATTCGGCCTCACGAGCAGCGGCCTCGATCGACTCACGCAACTGAGCAGGCTCGGCGACGCGGCGCATTCCGCGGCCACCACCACCGGCGACTGCCTTGACGAACACCGGAAACGTCATCGATTCCGACGCCGCGACCAACTCGTCGACGTCGCTCGACGGCTCCGACGACGCCAGCACCGGCAGGCCTGCACGTTTGGCGGCCGCGATGGCCCGTGCCTTGTTGCCCGTCAGCTCCAGCACCTCGGACGACGGACCGACGAACGTGATGCCCGCCTCGGCACATGCGGCCGCCAGATCCGGATTCTCCGAGAGAAAGCCGTAGCCGGGGTACACCGCGTCGGCGCCGGAGCGTTTGGCGGCAGCGACGATTTCGTCGACGGACAGGTACGCGCGAACGGGGTGACCCTTCTCGCCTATCTCGTATGCCTCGTCGGCCTTCGTCCGATGAACCGAGTTACGGTCCTCGAACGGGAAGACGGCCACGGTAGCGGCACCCAACTCGTACGACGCGCGGAACGCACGGATGGCGATCTCACCGCGATTGGCAACCAACACTTTGGAGAACATTGGCCAAACCTACCGCCGAAGATCACCGCCGATGGGCAACCCGTCTCGAAATGTGGGATGAAAAGCCCAACTGCAGCATCTGAAACGGTGCAGTCCCGAAAATGCCGGAGCTCGTACCCCTCCGATCCGGCTCCGTTTCAGGATTTGTCGAGATACTCCGCTCGGTCCGATCGCCACGCGGACTTCATCATCGACGCGATCCCGGGATGGCGTTCCAGGTCGGGATCGCCGTCGAAGATGGTGCGCGCGCAGGAGTGCGCGTCGTCGATGACGTCCTCGTCCTCGATCAGTGACAGCAAGCGCATGCTGCTGACGGTTCCGGACTGTGCCGCACCCAGGACGTCGCCTTCCTTACGAGTTGCGAGGTCGAGATTGGCCAGTTCGAATCCGTCGTTGGTCGAGGCCACGGATTGAAGACGGGAGAAGGACTGCCCGTGCGGACTGAGCTGGCTGATCATGATGCACAGACCTTGGTGGCCGCCACGCCCGATTCGGCCGCGGAGCTGATGCAACTGGCTGATCCCGAAACGGTCCGCGTCCTCGATGACCATGACCGTCGCGTTGGGGACGTCGACGCCGACTTCGACGACCGTGGTGCACACGAGAACGTCGATCTCGCCTGCATTGAATGCGGACATGGCTGCGTCCTTGTCGTCCGGGTGCATACGCCCGTGCAGAAGGCCTACTCGGAGATCGGCCAGGGGCCCGGTGCTCAGCAGCTCGTACATCTGAAGCGCCGACTTGGTCTCCGGGAGGTTCGGACCGTCCGTCATCGCGCTCCTGGTCCGTCTCTTCTCCAGCTGCTTTTCCTCGTCGTCGCCGATTCGCGAGCACACGACGTAGGCCTGCCTGCCCTGGGCGACCTCCTCACCGATGCGTTGCCATGCCCGATCGACCCACGCAGGTTTCTCTGCGGAGGAGACGACACTGCTGACGATGGGGGAACGTCCGCGCGGCAATTCGTCGAGGATCGAGGTCTCCAGGTCGCCGAGGGACGCGAGCGCGATGGTGCGCGGAATCGGCGTCGCCGTCATGACGAGCAGATGCGGACTGATGCCGTCCTTCGCCTTACCGCGCAGCGCGTCGCGTTGCTCGACGCCGAAGCGGTGCTGCTCGTCGACGACGACCATGCCGAGATCCATGAACGACACCCGGTCCTGGATCAAGGCGTGGGTTCCGATGACGATGCCCGCGTCACCGGTCACGACGTCGAGCAGCGCCTTCTTCTTCGCCGCCGTTCCCATCGACCCGGTCAGCAACGTGACCCGGGTGGCGAGGTCGTCCGCACCCAGTTCACCGGCGCCCGCGAGGGTGCCGAGCATCGAGGTGATCGAGCGCGCGTGCTGAGACGCGAGAACTTCGGTCGGAGCCAGCAGTGCGCACTGATGGCCTGCGTCGACCACCTGCAACATCGCCCGCAGCGCGACGATCGTCTTTCCCGAGCCGACTTCACCTTGCAGCAGCCGCGACATGGGGTGCCCACCGGACAGGTCGGCGGAGATCTCGCCGGCGACCTTGCGTTGACCCTCGGTGAGGGTGAAGGGCAGCCGACGCTCGAACTCGGCTGCGATCCCGTCCTCGCGTGCGACACATACCGGGGCGGTCCGGGTCGACACGTCGCGCCGCCTGGCGGCGAGTACCAATTGCACCGCCAGTGCTTCGTCGAACTTGAGGCGATCCCTGGCGTGCTTCTTCTCTTCGACCGAATCCGGAAAGTGAATCCAACGGAGCGCGGTGTCCAGGGAGACCAGACCTCGCTCGGCCAGCACGACGTCGGGAACCGGGTCCTCGACCGGGGCAAGTCTGTCGAGAACCCACCGGACGCCCCGCATGAACGTCCAACTCTCGACGTCCTTGGATGCCGCGTACAGCGGTACGAAACTGCGCTCGAAGATCGTCATGTCGACACTGCCGGAGTCGTCGACGGCGCCCCGCGCCACGCCTGCCAGCGCGCCGCCGCCGACGATGCGACCGGAGGGAACGACGGCTCCGTCCTCGTCGTCACCGCCGAGGATCACGTAACCGGGGTGCGTGAGGTTCCACTTGCGGCCGAAATACTTGACCTTTCCCGAGAACATGCCTTTTTTGCCGGGCAGCAGCACGTGCTTCAGCTTGTGCGGGCTGAAGAACGTCGCGTCGATGACCTGCCCTTCGGCGGCCAAGGACACCGCGAGGAATTGGCCTCTTCTCGCTTTCATGTCCTTCAGAACCGCGGAGGTGATGGTCGCGACGATGGTGATGTGCTCACCCTCGGGCGGCTCCTTCTCGGTGAGCTCGGCGCCCTGGGTCATGTACCGGATCGGGTAGTACCTCAGCAGATCTTCGACGGTGTGCAGGTCGAAGTGCTGGGCGAAAGGTTCGGCGACCTTCGTGCCGAGGACCGCGTCGAGGCGATCTGCCATGTCCACCATCGTCGTTACCTACCCGACCCTCTCTCGTTCACTCCACGCCCAACTGGACCACGTCGCCGGGTTGCCCTCCCGTGTAGAGCATCACCTCGACCCCGGGGTGCCGATCCGCGACATGGCGAGCGAGCACATCCACGACGTCGTGTTCTTCGTCGCCGGTGCCGGGCGCACCGCGCAGCATCGTCACCATCTCACCTCCCACCGACAGAAGTTGGTCCAGCAGTACTCGTCCGGCAGAGATCACATCTGCGCCGATCACGACGACGTCGTGTCCGACCAGACCGAGGCCGTCACCGGGCTCGCACGTCCCCACCCAGGTCAGAGACCGTTCTTCGGCAATCCTGAGCGAAGCCCACCGAGTGCCCGCTGCAGCCTCGGACATCGCGTAGGCATCGTCGACGGCCGCGCGGGCTGGATTGTGCACGGCGAGCGCGGCCAACCCCTGCACCATCGACGACGACGGCAGCATCAGGACCTCCTTCCCTGCCGTGCGGGATGCGATGGACACCGACACCAGTTCCTGGGCGGACAACGCGCCGTTCGGCAGAACCAGCACCTCGGTGTGCGGGGCTCCGACGATTGCGGCACACAGTTCCGCCGGACCCACCTCGGCGGTGTCGCAGCGCAGTACCGCGGCTCCTTCGACGCTGTACAACTCTTCCGCTCCGTCGCCTGCGACGACCGCGAGAATGTCGCGTCCGCGGACGCCTCCCGGGTGGTCACCGTCGGTTCCGTGGCTGTCGGCGTGGGAACCCCCTGCGTCGAGTACCTCGATTCGAACGTTCTGCAGTTGCCCGAACTGCAGTCCTGCCTCGACTGCGAGGCCTGCATTCGCCGTGTGCACGTGCGCGGTCCACGATCCCGCGCCGTCGCCTGCGACCACGACCGAATCGCCGAGTTCGCCGAGGGCGGTGCGCAATCTCGGCACATCGTGATCGTCCATACCGCGGATGGAATAGAGCACTTCGAAACCCAGGGCGGGCCGTGCGAGGCGATGTACGGGGACGACCGTGGCGTCGACAGCAGGTCGCACGGTTCCGAGCTCGGTTCGGTGGTATCGCCGACGCGTCACCTCGGTGCCGGTCACGATCGACGCGAGCGCGTCGAGCATCACGACGAGACCGAGTGCACCCGCGTCGACGACTCCGGCGACGTCCAGGGCAGGTAGTTGGGTGCGGGTTGCCTCCAGAGCCGACGCCGCGGCCTCCGATGCGCTCGACGCGACCGCCTCCAAGTCGCCGGGCGGGCGGGACTGCGCTGCCGTCGACGCAGCCGCGAGGACGGTCACGATGGTGCCTTCCATCGGAACGCTCACCGCTTCGAGAACCAGGTCTCCCGCACGGGCCAACGCAGCCTGCACTCCTGCGCCGTCGAGGGCACCTGCGGCGCACTGCTCGGCGACCGCCCTCAGCACCTGGGACACGATGACACCGGAGTTTCCGCGCGCCCCGGACACGGCTCCGCGGGCGAGAGCCGCGGCCGCCTCGGACAGCGTGGCGTCGGCTCCGACGGTGCGCATGCACTCGACGGCCGAGCGGACGGTGAAGACCAGGTTGGTCCCGGTGTCCGAATCGGGGATCGGGAAGACGTTGAGTTCGTTCATCTCGTCACATCGATCGCTCAGTCCGTCGACGCACCGATAGGCCCACTGCTTGATCAGGTCGACGGTGAGCTCGGTGTGCGGTCGACGAATCCGGCCGCCGGACTGCTCACCCATCTGCGCCGCTCCCCCGATTTCGCCTGCTTCGTCCCGAGCAACAGTAGACTCGAAGTACCCGCGAGTGCCGGTCAGGCACCGACGGTGGGCTGGCGGTTTGGTTAATCTGCACCGCGCCGCTATTCTTGCAGGGTTGCCCGATGAGGAGCGGCGTGTTCTTGCACGTCGAGGTTCGTCGGGCGTACGTCCCACTGTTAACGATCAATCATCTATCAAGGAGTTCGCGACTATGGCTGCCGTCTGCGACGTATGCGCCAAAGGGCCCGGCTTCGGTAAGTCGGTCTCGCACTCGCACCGACGGACCAACCGTCGTTGGAACCCGAACATCCAGACCGTTCACGCCCAGGTTGCCCCCGGTAACTCGAAGCGTATGAACGTCTGCACCTCGTGCCTGAAGGCCGGCAAGGTGGTTCGCGGCTGATTTCAGCCCCCGAGCAACGAGAGAGCCCCCGCCACCGAAATCGGTGGTGGGGGCTTTCTCGCGCGGTGAGAACTTGCGCCGAGAACGTGCACCGAGAGGACGTGGACCAACAAGTGCGGATCCACCCACCGCGATGTATGTGGACGAGCACGGCCGCGTTACAGTGCGAAGCGTGATCGAAACCGAAAGTACCGGCCACGTGGAACTACTCGACGGTGTACTGCACATCACCGTGGCGACAGACGCTGCAGGTACCTCGCTGGACGGCAACGCCATGGTTGCCGGTGCGGACGCACTGCATGCTCTCAACTCCGGTGAGCTTGCTGCGGGAAGCGTCCTTCTCGTCGGCTCCGGGAAGAATTTCTGCGCGGGTGGAAACGTCCGTGCTTTCGCTTCCGCGCCCGAACGCGGCGCGTACGTGCGCACCGTCGCCGACGCGTTCCACCGCTTCGTGCTCGAGCTCGCCGCTGCCACCGTGCCAGTCGTGGCCGGAGTCCAAGGCTGGGCAGCAGGCGCGGGTATGAGTCTGGTGTGTCACGCCGACGTGGCCATCGGCGGCCGCGCCACCAAACTTCGTCCCGCCTACCCCGGCATCGGGTTCACTCCCGACGGCGGACTGACGTGGACACTTCCTCGCATCGTCGGCCCGGCACGAGCACGCGACATTCTGCTGAACGATTCGATCCTGAACGGAGAGGAGGCAGTTCGCCTCGGCATCCTCAGCAGGCTCGTGGGTGACGACATCATCGGAAGCGAAGCCGAACGTCTTGCACGAACCCTCGCGGCCGGGCCGACCCAGGCGTTCCGCGGAACCAAGGCATTGCTTCAGAACTCGGAAACCAACACTCTCGCAGAGCAACTGGAAGCCGAAGCCGCATCGATCTCGGCTGCTGCCGACGGACCGACGGGACGAGAAGGAGTGGACGCGTTCGTGGAGAAGCGCCGCCCCGACTTCAGCTGAGGCAGAGCACCGTCACGGCAGCGCCCAGTCGATCGGCTCGTGTCCGGCTGCGTCGAGTATGTCGTTCACTCGGCTGAACGGCTTCGAGCCGAAGAAACCGCGGGAAGCGGACAGCGGAGACGGATGCACCGATTCGACGACGGGTGTGCGGCCGAGCATCGGCTTCAACGTAGCCGCATCTCGGCCCCACAGGACTGCGACCAGTCCGGCCGAGTCCTTCTTCTCCTCCCGTTCCACCAGCGCTCGTATTGCCTGCTCCGTCACAGGTTCCCAGCCCTTGCGGCGATGCGACGCCGCGGCACCCGGCTCGACCGTGAGCACACGGTTGAGCAACAACACTCCCTGATCTGCCCAGGGGGACAGATCACCACTGGTGGGAGTCGGCAGACCCAGATCTTCCGAGTACTCCTTGAAGATGTTGGCGAGACTTCGCGGTACCGGCCGAACATCCGGCGCCACCGAGAAGCTGAGCCCGACGGCATGTCCGGGCGTCGGGTACGGATCCTGGCCGACGATCAACACTCGAACGTGGTCGAAGGGTCGAGTGAAGGCCCGTAGAATCTTCTCACCGGACGGCAAGTACGAACGGCCGGCGTCCATTTCGTCTCGGAGCCACTGTCCCATGCGGGCGATGTCGTCCCGCACCGGATCGAGCGCTGCGGCCCATCCGGGGTCGACGAGGTCCTCGAGTGGCCGTGCTGTCATCGACATCTCCTGTTCTCGTGTGTCCCGCTGTGTCCTCCGTCGACGGGGGTCAGGCACCGAAGCTCGACCACCCGGCGGTGCCGGCGAACGGTACCCCGTCGACGGTGACGCGCTGAGTGGCCGAGCCGTCGGACCGTGCTGCACCGACGCGGCCGATCACCGTCCAGCCCGCCGGCACGGTAGCGGCGTCGGCGAACGTGGCCGCGAACGCGTGATCCTCACCGCCGCCGAGCACCCACGCCAATGCCGACGCTCCCAGTTCTTGTGCGGCGGAACGAAGATCGGCGCCGATGTCGAACGCGTGCGCATCCAGATCCATGGTGACCGACGACGCCACGGCGACATGCCCGAGGTCCGCGACGAGTCCGTCGGAGATGTCGGTGAGCGACGTGGCGCCGGCGAGTGCGGCCGTCCGACCCTGCTCGTAGTCGGGACTCGGCACCCGGTGTGACGACACGAGACCGTCGTGCCCCGATATCCCGGCGCGGATCACGTCCAGTCCGGCTGCCGACCGACCGAGATCGCCGACGACGGCGACGACGTCGCCGACGGATGCGCCGGACCGCAGCACAGCCGACCGACCTTCCAGATCTCCGAGCGCCGTGATGGATATCACCACATCGTTCGTTCGCACGAGATCGCCACCGATGATCGATGCACCCGCGCGCTGCGCCTCGCCCCACAACCCACGGTAGAGGCCGTCCAACACAGCCACATCGGTGTCGGACGGGCATCCGAGGGCAACGAGAAAGCCTGTGCATCGTGCGCCCATCGCTGCGATGTCGGCAGCATTCTGGGCGATGGCCTTACGTCCGACGTGCTCCGGCGAGGACCAGTCGAGCCGAAAGTGCCTGCCCTCGACCAACATGTCCGTCGCCGCGACGACTCGGCCGTCGCTCGCGGTGACGATAGCGGCATCGTCGCCCGGTCCGAGGACGGTGTATGAGGACTGCGTCCACCCGGAGGTGATGCGGTCGATGACGCCGAATTCGCCGACGTCGGCAACAGTCGAACCGGGAGCGCCGGGTTCGGTACGGGATCCGATCGTCTTCCTCTTTTCCGTCTGCGCGGAGCACGGTTCGACACTGCGGTACCTTCTTACCGACCGGTGAGCGTCCAGAACAGGACGACATGCTCCGGCCGGACAGCACGCAATGTGATTCAACCGACCTTACCTTCGGGTGCGGCGGGGACGAAAGGAAAGGGCCGACCATGGTGCACGCCTTCATCCTGGTACAGACCGAAGTGGGACGTTCGGCTCTTGTGGCGGCTGCGCTTCGCGACGTCCGCGGGGTCGAGTCCGCGGAGGCCGTTCTCGGCCCGTACGACGTCGTGGTCCGTGTCGCAGCCGAGAACGACAGCACACTCGCAGTCGTCGTCGGCGAGATCCAGAAGGCCGACGCGATCACGCGGACGCTGACCTGCCAGATCGCGGACACCCCCGCCTGAGCGCGGGCACCGCCAGGAAGTCACACTCGAAACGATGACCAGCGAACCGAATTCGATCGAACCCGCTTCCACGGACACCGATACGCCCGAGCAGCGACGCCACCCGGCCGTGATCGCGACCGCCGTCGCGCTACCGGTCGCGCTGCTGATCGGCGTGATAGTCGCGGCCGTGACCGTCTCCGGCTCGTCGACTCGTCCGCCGGAAGCATTGGGGCCGGTCGACGCCCCGTCCGCCGAGAGCGCCGACTGCACCGCGGTGCTCGATGCTCTCCCCGATTCGCTGGGCGATTACGCCCGCGCCGAGCTGGTCGATCCGGCACCGGTCGGCGCCAGGGCATGGGCACCGGACGACGACGTGTCCGAGCCGATCGTGTTGCGCTGCGGACTCCCCCGCCCGCTCGGGTTCGACGTCGCGTCGTCGTTGCAGGTGATCAACGGGGTGCAGTGGTTCGAGGTCTCCGGCGCGGACTCCGGTCTCGATGCGAGCACCTGGTACACCGTCGACCGTCCGGTGTACGTGGCGCTGACGGTTCCCGGCGGCTCCGGACCGACGCCGCTCCAGGACGCGTCGGACGCGATTTCCTCGGCCTTGCCCCAAACGCCGCTGGACCCGGCGCCCCTCGAGTGACGCGTCGGATCTCGATCGTCAGCGCAGGCCCGTTCCTCGGGCCTGCGCGGTCTCGATGAGGGTGTCGATCAGCGCCGTGTAGTCCAGCCCGGTGGCGCCCCACATCTTGGGGAACATCGATATCGACGTGAATCCGGGCATGGTGTTGATCTCGTTGATGACCGGTCCGTCGTCGGTGACGAAGAGGTCGACGCGCGCGAGTCCTTGGCAGTCGAGCGCACGGAACGAATCCACGGCGATCCGGCGGATCTCGTTACTCGTCTCCTCGGAAAGCACTGCGGGGACGTCGAATTCGCACACATCGTCGAGGTACTTGCTGTCGAAGTCGTAGAACGAGTGATCGTCGGCCGGTGCGTCCGGCAACCGGATCTCGGCGACCACACTCGCGCGCACAGTGCCGTCGGGGAATTCGAGAACTCCACATTCGACCTCGCGACCGGTGATGGCGCCTTCCACGATCACCTTCGGGTCGTGGGAGCGGGCGTGAGCGATCGCGTCGGCGAGTTGATCCCACGAGGTGATCCGCGTGATGCCGATCGACGAGCCTCCGCGGGCGGGCTTCACGAACGCAGGCAACCCGATGTAGTCGCGCTGCTCGGGAGTCGCGGTGTCGTCGCCGCGCCGCAGCACGATCTGCCGTCCGACGGGCAATCCGTCGGCCGCCAGTAGTTTCTTGGTGAATTCCTTGTCCATCCCGGCCGCACTCGCGAGCACGCCCGGGCCGACGTAGGGAACTCCGGCGAGTTCGAGGAGGCCCTGGATGGTGCCGTCCTCGCCGTAGGCGCCGTGGAGAAGTGGGAACACCACGTCGACCGACGACAGCACGGCTCCGGCGTCGTCGGCGTCGAGGGAGAGCAGGTCGCCCGCGCGCGACGGGTCCGTCGACAGAGCGAGCGCGCGGGAATTCCGGTCCACGCTCGGCAGAACCCGGCCGTGAATGGCCAGTTCTTCGAGGTCGGACGGACCGAGAACCCAGGCGCCCTCCGACGTGATCCCGACGGGCACCACGTCGTAGCGCTCCCGATCGATGTGCCGGAGGACACTTCCTGCGGAGACGCAGGACACCGCGTGCTCGTTGCTTCGTCCGCCGAACACCACGGCGACTCTGGTACGCGTTTGACTCACGGTCATCCACCGTACCGTCCGCGCATTTCAGTGCGTGGACCCTCACATGCTTTGCGCGCTATTCGGGCTTGATACGACGTCCGAGCAGATGACCGACGGCGTCGGGAACGGACAGTCCCGCATGGCAGACGCGGTGAACGGCATCGGTCAGCGGCATCTCGACGTCGTAGCTCTCGGCGAGGGCGCGCACCGACGTACACGATTTCACGCCCTCGGCTACCTGACCGTGTGCCGCCTCCTGAGCACTCTCCATCGACCCGCCCGCACCGAGCCGCTCACCGAAGGTGCGGTTCCGCGACAGAGTCGACGAGCACGTCGCGACGAGATCGCCGACGCCCGCGAGCCCGGCGAGGGTTGCGGGTTTCGCGCCCAGCGCGGTTCCGAGTCTGATGATCTCCGCAAGGCCCCTCGTCATGATCGACGCGAGCGTGTTCTCGCCGTACCCGACTCCGCTGGCCATGCCACAGGCGAGTGCGATGACGTTCTTGCATGCCCCACCGATTTCGCATCCGATCACGTCGGTATTGGTGTAAGGGCGGAAATAACCTGTGGCACATGCCTTCTGAACTTCGAGGGCGCGGCGCGAATCGGAGCATGCGATGACGGTTGCCGCGGGTTGACCCTCCGCGATGGGGCGCGCGAGGTTCGGCCCGGACAGCGATGCGATACGGCTCGGATCCGCTCCCGTGACCTGAGCGATGACCTGGCTCATCCGCAGGAGAGTGCCGGTCTCGATCCCCTTGGCCAACGAGAGCAACGTGGCCTGCGCGGGTATCGCGTCCGTCCAGTCCTGGAGATTGGCGCGCAACGACTGCGACGGAACTGCGAGAACGACGATGTCGGCGCCGTCGAGTGCACGCGCGGGATCACTGGTGGCAGTGATGTTCTCGGGAAGCCTGATGTCGGGGAGGTAGTCGGAGTTGACGTGTTCGGACGCGATCGTGTCCGCGAGTTCGGACCGCCTCGCCCACATCGTCACGTCGGTTCCGGCGTCCGCCAGCACCTTCGCGTATGCGGTCCCCCAAGACCCTGAACCGAGTACCGCTGCTCTCGTCATCGCTGGCCACCTTCTTGATCCGTTTCGGAACGTCTCGATCACACTCGTGCGGCCCGCGCGCGCCGCCGCCTCACACTAACGTCCGGTCGTTGCCCGCGTAGTTCGATCGCGCCGGAGAGGTCGAACGGCCTCGCTGCCGGTGACGCTGGCAGGATCGAGGTCATGAGTAGCGCGCACGTGGTGATTGCAGTCAAGGATCTGGCCGCAGCCAAGACCCGCTTGGCCGATGCATTCGCCGACGCCGACCGCGCCCGTCTGGTCGTTGCGATGTTTCGAGACACCGTCGTCGCAGCCCGGGCAGTCGATCAGGTCGCTGCCGTCACCGTGGTCACTCCCGATCCATCCATCGCCGACGCCGCCCGGAGTCTCGGCGCCCGGGTCGTCGGTGAACCGTGCGATCAGGATCCGCTCGATTCGGTGGCACGACTCAACTCCGCGTTCGAGGCTGCCGCTTCCCTGGTGCGTCAGGAGGGGAAGGACGACATCATCGCCCTGCAGGCCGATCTGCCGGCCTTGCGCACGTCCGAACTCGCCGAGGCGTACATGATGTCCTCGGGTCATTCCCGGTCGGTGGTCAGCGACCACCACGGCACGGGAACCGCCGTGTTGATCGTCGACGGTGCCGCGACCGATTTCAGTCCGCTCTTCGGCCCGGCGTCCGCGAAGCGACATCTGGAATCGGGTGCTTTCGATCTGACCGGGGTGTGGCCGGGGCTTCGACTCGATGTCGACACGATCGACGACGTCCGGGCCGCGCACCGACTCGGTGTCGGTCCTGCGACCGGTGAGGTACTGCGTTCGCTCGGCTGGAACTAGATTCGTCGGCCGCTCGTTCCTTCCACGAGATTCGCCGATCCGAGTTTCACCCGACACCGCAATAGGGGATGATCGAGCCGTGAGCAACAGCGAAACCGAGACCGACGCAGCCTCCCCGTCAGGGCAACCATCCGGTACCGAGGAGCGCCCGGTGGTTCCACCGCCGGCGACCTCGCCCTCGGGCAGCCCGGCGGCGTTGCCCGCAGCCACCGAGCCGCATGCCCCGAACGCCAAGGATTCGCTTCCCGAGAACCGTTACCTGAACCGCGAATTGAGTTGGCTGGACTTCAATTCGCGTGTTCTCGCTCTCGCCGAGGATTCGTCGCTCCCGTTGCTGGAACGCGCGAAGTTCCTGGCGATCTTCGCATCGAATCTGGACGAGTTCTACATGGTTCGTGTTGCGGGGCTCAAGCGTCGCGACGAAACGGGCTTGTCCGTCCGTTCCGCCGACGGCCTCACTCCTCGCGAGCAACTGGCTCTCATCGGCGAACGCACTCAGGAGTTGGCGCGCCGACACGCGCGTGTCCTTCTCGATTCGATCCTGCCGGAGCTCACCTCGGTGGGGATCGAGATCATCCGCTGGTCCGACCTCGACGCGGACGAGCGTGAACGCCTGTCCACATACTTCCACGAGCAGGTCTTCCCCGTCCTCACACCGCTGGCCGTCGACCCGGCGCACCCGTTCCCCTACATCAGCGGGCTCAGCCTCAATCTGGCTGTCACGGTGAAGGATTACGCAACGTCGGGTGAACACTTCGCGCGCGTCAAGGTCCCCGACAACGTGGACCGCTTCGTTCGCGTCCGACGCGGTGACGGCGGCCAGAGCGTGGACGCCTTCCTGTCCATGGAAGAGGTCATCTCCGCTCACCTCGACGTTCTCTTCCCGGGCATGGACGTGGTGGAGAGTCACGCGTTCCGCATCACGCGCAACGCGGATTTCGAGGTCGAGGAAGATCGCGACGAGGATCTGCTCCAAGCATTGGAACGCGAGCTGGCTCGTCGTCGGTTCGGCTCACCGGTGCGCCTCGAGATCGCCGACGACATGACCGAGCACATGCTCGAACTCCTGCTGCGTGAACTCGACGTCGACCCCGGCGACGTGATTCAGGTGCCGGGCCTGCTCGACCTGTCCTGCCTGTGGCAGGTGTACGGCGTGGATCGGCCCAACCTGAAGGACGCACCGTTCGTTCCGGCGACGCACCCCGCCTTCGGCGAGCGCGAGACTCCGAAGAGCGTGTTCTCCACGCTGCGCGACGGCGACGTGCTGGTGCATCACCCGTACGATTCCTTCTCCACGAGCGTTCAGCGCTTCATCGAGCAGGCCGCGGCCGACCCTCAGGTCCTGGCGATCAAGCAGACTCTGTATCGCACGTCCGGTGATTCACCGATCGTCAACGCTCTGGTCGACGCCGCGGGTGCGGGCAAGCAGGTCGTCGCGCTGGTGGAGATCAAGGCCCGATTCGACGAGCAGGCGAACATCGAATGGGCACGCAAACTCGAGAAAGCGGGCGTCCATGTCGTCTACGGTCTCGTCGGCCTGAAGACACACTGCAAGACGTGCCTCGTGGTGCGGCGCGAAGGCTCGGTCATTCGTCGCTACTGCCACATCGGAACCGGAAACTACAATCCGAAGACTGCCCGGATCTACGAGGACGTCGGCTTGTTGACCTCTTCCCCGGAGATCGGCGCCGACCTGACGGATCTGTTCAATTCGTTGACCGGCTACTCGCGGAAGACCAGTTACCGCAACCTTCTCGTCGCACCGTACGGGGTTCGCCGTGGAATCATCGAGCGAATCGAAGCGGAGGTGGAGCACCACCGCAACGGACGTGACTCCGGAATCAGGCTGAAGGCCAACGCCTTGGTCGACGAGCAGGTGATCGACGCGTTGTATCGAGCATCGGCAGCCGGTGTCCCCGTGCACGTCGTCGTCCGAGGGATCTGCGCGTTGAAGCCGGGAGTACCGGGGCTCAGCGAGAACATCGAGGTCCGTTCCATTCTCGGTCGATTCCTCGAACACTCGCGTGTCCTGCATTTCCGGGGTTCCGACGAATTCTGGATCGGCAGTGCGGACATGATGCACCGCAATCTCGATCGACGGGTGGAAGTGATGGCTCAGGTGAAGGATCCACGCCTCACCGGTCAGCTGAACGAGATCTTCGAATCGGCTCTCGACCCGACGACACGATGCTGGATCCTCCGCCCCGACGGCGGATGGGCAGCGTCACCAGCACAGGGCGAGACCGTCCGCGAGCACCAGGTGGAATCCATGCGACGCCGGCGGAATCAAGGCTCCTGATGTCGGGTTCCGACAACTCGTTGCGCGCCAACATCTTCGCTGCGGGCGCGGTTCTGTGGCGTCACACACCCAACCGCGCCGGCGAGATCTCCGTCGCACTGGTCCACCGTCCCAAGTACGACGACTGGTCGTTCCCCAAGGGCAAGCTCGACCCGGGTGAGACGACGGTCGGCGCGGCGGTGCGAGAAGTGGCGGAGGAGACCGGATTCGACGTACGCCTCGGTCGCTACCTCTCTAAGGTCACCTACCCCATTCCCGGCCACCGCAAGTTGAAGAAGGTGGACTACTGGGCGGCCGAAGCCATCGGAGGCGAGTTCGAACCGAACTCCGAGGTCGACGAACTTCGCTGGGTCACCCCGTCCGACGCGGCGGACCAGTTGTCGTACCCGATGGATCACAAGATCCTTCGTCGTTTCCTCAAGCAGCCGGCGGACACCGACACCGTGCTGCTGGTTCGTCATGCCAAGGCCGGTCGACGATCACGATATCGAGGAGACGATGCACTTCGCCCCCTCGATGCCGTCGGAGAGACACAGGCTGCGGCGCTCGTGCCGTTGTTGTCCGCGTTCGGGGCCGACAAATTCCACGCCGCGAATCGTCGGCGCTGTGTATCGACGATTCAAGCCTCGGCGGACGAGAAGGGAGAGCAGATAACCCTCGAACCGCTGCTGTCCGAGGAGGGCTACTGGGCCGAGTTGCACGATGCTCGTCGCCGCGCGGTCGCCATCTCCGCTCTCGGTGGCGTCCGCACCATCTGCAGCCAAGGGAAAGTCATCCCGGATCTGCTGCAGTGGTGGGCGGACAAGGACGGTGTCGCACTACCGCCCAACCGTAATCGCAAGGGCAGTGTGTGGGTTCTGTCGTTCCACGACGGCACGATGATCGCCGCGGATCACCTTGCGAGTCCGCTGCCGGTCATTCCCGCGGACGGTTGATGTTCGCCGACAGTTGATGTTCGCCGACGGTTGATGTTCGCCGACGGTCGACAGAGCGCACGACGAGGGCCCCGGACGTGTCGTACGTCCGGGGCCCTTACCGATCCGCGAGAGTACTGCTGTGCGAGATCTCTGCTGTGCGAGATCTCTGCTGTGCGAGATTACTTGCGTGCGGTGCGCTTTGCCGGAGCCTTCTTGGCCGCGGTCTTCTTTGCTGCAGTCTTGGCCGGAGCCTTCTTGGCTGCTGCAGCGGTGGTCTTCTTCGCTGCAGTCTTGGCCGGAGCCTTCTTGGCTGCTGCCGCAGTGGTGGTCTTCTTCGCTGCGGTCTTGGCCGGAGCCTTCTTGGCCGCAGCAGTGGTCTTGCGAGCAGTCGTCTTCGCCGGAGCTGCCTTCTTGGCGGGAGCTGCTGCCTTGCGCGCAGTCGTCTTGGCCGGAGCTGCCTTCTTGGCGGCGGCGGTCGTCTTACGAGCGGTGGTCTTGACGGCCGCCTTCTTGGCTGCGGTCTTCTTTGCTGCCGCAGTCTTCTTGGCGGGCGCGGACGCCGAGCCGCGCTTGACGGCAGGTCCGGTGGCGGGGAGCTTCTGTCCACCGGCGATGACTGCCTTGAACTGAGCACCCGGGCGGAATGCCGGGACGTTCGTCGGCTTCACGCGGACGGTCTCGCCGGTACGGGGGTTACGAGCCACGCGGGCTGCGCGACGCCGCTGTTCGAACACACCGAATCCGGTGATGGTCACGCTCTCGCCACGGTGAACCGCGCGCACGATGGTGTCGACGATGTTCTCGACAGCCTCTGTGGCGCTCCTCCTGTCAGACCCCAACTTCTCGGTCAGGGCGTCAATCAGCTCTGCCTTGTTCATGGATTTCCTCCGCAATATTGTGGCCCATCGTCGGACCGACTACTACAACGGTAAACCCCAAGGCGTCAAGAGTCTATGAGCCACGCCAATTCTCATCCGGCGTGGCGGAAAGATTCACGGGCTCAATGCGTGTCGAAGGCCGTTTTCGCTACCCCTCGGACGGCTCCTCGATGCGCGCCGGGAGGGTTGTCGGTTTCCATGAAGGCCTTGACTTTTCATACTCGGCAATGGCCTCTACCTGGCGTAATGTCAATCCGATGTCGTCGAGACCCTCGAGCAGACGCCATCTCGTGTAGTCGTCAATGGCGAAGCGCACCACCAAGGTTCCAGCGGTCACCGTCTTCGATTCCAGGTCGACGAGAATTTCCAATCCCGGCTGCTCTTCGAGTGCTTTCCAGATCAATTCGACGTCACTTTGGTCGACTTCGGCGGCGAGCAGACCGGCCTTGCCCGCGTTGCCGCGGAAGATATCGGCGAACCGCGACGCGATCACGACCCGAAATCCGAAGTCCGATAGCGCCCACACCGCGTGCTCGCGGGACGACCCCGTTCCGAAGTCGGGTCCGGCAACCAGGACCGAGCCCTTGTCGTACGGGGCGACGTTGAGCACGAAGTCCGGATCGTTGCGCCATGCCGAGAACAGACCGTCCTCGAACCCGGTGCGAGTCACACGTTTCAGGTACACGGCAGGAATGATCTGATCCGTGTCCACGTTCGAGCGACGCAGCGGGACGCCGATTCCTTTGTGGCGGGTGAAGGGTTCCATCGAAAAATCTCCTAAGAAGTACAGATTTCGGAAAGACTTGATCGGGCGACGCCGGTTCAGGCTCCGGAGCTAGGGGCTGCTGGGCGCGTCCACGAGATCGGCGGGCGACGACAGAGTTCCGCGCACCGCGGTGGCAGCGGCCACCAACGGTGAGACGAGGTGCGTCCGGCTTCCCTTGCCCTGACGGCCTTCGAAGTTTCGGTTCGAGGTCGATGCCGACCGCTCCCCCACAGCAAGCTGATCCGGGTTCATTCCCAGACACATCGAGCACCCGGCCTGACGCCACTCCGCTCCCGCTGCCGTGAAAATGTCGCCCAGTCCCTCTTTCTCGGCCTGCGCACGAACGCGCATCGACCCGGGGACGATCAGCATCCGAACACTGTCGGCGACCTTCCGGCCTTCCAGAACCTCGGCCACGGCGCGCAGGTCCTCGATACGCCCGTTGGTGCACGAGCCGACGAACACCGTATCCACCGCTACCTCACGCAACGGCGTACCCGCCTCGAGTCCCATGTACTGCAAGGCTTTCTCGGCAGCGACCTTCTCGCTCTCGTCGACGATGTCGGCGGGATCGGGCACCCGCTCGCCGAGAGGGGCACCCTGACCGGGGTTGGTTCCCCACGTGACGAACGGCGTGAGCGTCGAGGCGTCGATGTGCACTTCGTTGTCGAACACGGCGTCGGGGTCGGTCTTCAACTCTTCCCATGCTGCAACCGCGGCATCCCAGTCCTCGCCCTGCGGCGCATGGGGGCGTCCCTTGATGTACTCGTAGGTGATCTCGTCGGGGGCGATCATTCCGGCGCGCGCCCCCGCCTCGATCGACATGTTGCAGATGGTCATTCGAGCCTCCATCGACAACTTCCTGATGGCTTCGCCGCGGTACTCGAGCACGTACCCCTGGCCGCCACCGGTTCCGATCTTGGCGATGACCGCGAGGATGAGGTCCTTGCTCGTCACTCCGGGCGCCAGGTCACCGTCGACCGTGATGGCCATCGTCTTGAACGGACGAAGCGACAGCGTCTGCGTCGCCATCACGTGTTCGACCTCGCTGGTGCCGATTCCCATCGCGATGGATCCGAACGCACCGTGCGTGGAAGTGTGACTGTCTCCGCACACCACCGTCATTCCCGGCTGCGTCAATCCCAACTGGGGGCCGATGATGTGGACGATGCCCTGATCCAGGTCGCCCATGGGGTACAGGCGAACACCGAACTCCTCGCAGTTCCGCCGCAGCGTGTCCACCTGAGTGCGCGACACGACGTCCGCGATCGGAGCGAAGATGTCCGCCGTGGGGACATTGTGGTCCTCGGTGGCGATCGTCAGATCGGGCCGACGCAGTGGACGGTCGGCCAACCGCAGACCGTCGAATGCCTGAGGGCTGGTGACTTCGTGGATCAGGTGGAGATCGATGAAGATCAGATCGGGCTCGCGCGAGGCACCCTCGCCTCCGCCCCGAACCACTACGTGCTGATCCCACACCTTTTCCGCCAGGGTGCGTGCTGTGCCGGCCATAAGAACACCAACCATTCCTCGTGTGCGTCGCGCCGGTGGACTACGGGCTGGCCCACGTCGCGTGTACGGTGCCGAGACGTAGCGCGGCGACCCGAATCCCCGACGGACGGATCCGCGAGGCGACCCAGAATCGTGATCTCATAATGCGAGACGCTAGTATCGACCTATGGGACAGCATAGCGGCATCGGCGTTCTCGACAAAGCAATGGGTGTCTTGTACGCAGTCGCGGAGGAACCGTGCACGTTGAACGATCTGTGCACCCGCACCGGCCTTCCGAGAGCGACAGCGCACCGTCTGGCTGTCGGCCTCGAGATCCATCGGTTGCTGGCGCGCGATTCCAACGGACTGTGGCGGCCGGGCCCAGGCCTCGCCGAACTCGCATCGACCGCGTCGGACACCCTGGTCGAGGCCGCGGCCTCGGTCCTGCCCCGGCTCCGCGAGATCACCGGAGAAAGCGTCCAGATCTTTCGCTGCGAGGGCACGGTTCGCGTGTGCGTCGCGTCGATGGAACCCCCGACCGGGCTTCGAGACACCGTCCTCGTCGGTGCGCGTCTTCCGATGACGGCCGGCTCGGGTGCCAAAGTCCTACTGGCGTGGGCCGATACGAACACCCAACGAGCAATCCTTCCCGACGCCGAGTTCGGTGAACGAGTCCTCGCCGAGGTTCGGCGACGCGGGTGGGCCCAGAGCGCCGGGGAACGCGAGCCCGGCGTGGCCAGCGTGGCCGCACCCGTTCGCGATGCGACGGGCAATGTCGTTGCAGCAGTGTCGGTTTCGGGACCGATCGACAGAATCGGACGCCGCCCCGGTGTGCGGTGGGCCGCCGACCTCCTGGCCGCTGCCGAAGCCTTGCACAAGAGACTCTGAGCGCGCGCCTGCCCGGAAGCACCGCGGGCGCGGCACCGACTCTGATAGAGAAGACGGCGTGGGAATCAACCAGCGCGCACAGATAACGATGACCGACGACGAGATCGCGACATTTCTGGACAGAAGCCGAATCGCGAACCTTGCGACCATCGGCCGCGACGGAACGCCTCACCTCGTCGCGATGTGGTACGCCCTCGTCGACGGCGAAATATGGTTCGAGACCAAAGCGAAATCGCAGAAGGCCGTCAACCTACGGCGAGATGCGCGGGTCACCGTACTGATCGAGGACGGCTTGACCTACGACGCGTTGCGCGGAGTCTCCATCGAGGGACGGGCGGAGATCGTCGACGACGCCGACGCGGTCGCCAAGGTCGGAATCAGCGTGTGGGAGCGCTACACCGGCCCGTACAGCGACGAGGTCCGCCCCCTCGTCGACCAGATGATGAACAAACGCATCGCGGTCCGGGTCGTCGCCGACAGGACCAGGTCGTGGGACCACCGCAAGCTCGGCCTCCCGGCGATGCCTCCGGGTGGTACGACGGCGGAGTTCCTGTCGAAAATCGAGTGAAACGCGAGCGTCGGGTGCGGTACGTTGCCTTCACCCTGTGTGAGGAGCGATCATGACCGAACCGACCAACGACGATCTGAAGAAGAAATTCCGCGAAGCGCTCGACAAGAAGAACCACCGTGCGACGCAGTCCGTCGACCACAAGGACGGCACGTCCAAGGTGAACAACGCTCACGGACCCGCCGATCATCAGAAGATGTTCCGACGTAAGAGCGTGTAGATCGACCGAAAACGAAAATGGGCTCCCATCGCGAACGATGGGAGCCCATTTTCTACGTAGCCCCGACGGGATTCGAACCCGCGCTACCGCCTTGAGAGGGCGGCGTCCTAGGCCGCTAGACGACGGGGCCAGGAACTTGCACTGTACTTCTGGTAAATATTCTTGCTCTTCCGAAGAAGCTCGACAAGCTTAACCGGAAGGCGCTCGGCGACCAAATCGCTTCCGAACGCTTGCTGGGGTACCAGGACTCGAACCTAGAATGGCGGTACCAGAAACCGCTGTGTTGCCAATTACACCATACCCCAATGACCTTCACCGTGATCCACATCAGCTGCTGTGTGCACCGCGTTTCGAGCCGGGATAGAGACTATCAAAGGACACCGGTGTTTCTCCAAATCGCCAGGTCAAACGGTCCGCAAGCACCGGGTGAACCCGTCGGACAACCCCGATGGAGCCGCCGACCGGCGGCTGGCGCAGACTTTCACTCGATGAGAACAACGAACCACAGCCGGTGAGGGTCGTCGTCGCCCCGACGGGCAATTCGACCGTGCTCGTCGAACTCGCCGACGACGGGACACCGGCGGGACCTCCCACCGAACTCGTCGACGCAGTCGACACCATCGCTCGGCTCGAGACCGACCGACATCCGCGATGGGTCTGGGAGAGTACGGCCCGCACCTATCCCACGCTGCTGCGGGCAGGGGTTCGCGTCGACCGGTGTCACGATCTGTCTCTCACCGAGGCGCTGTTTCGAATGCGGCAGGGCGAGCTCTACGTTCCCCAGGCCGCAGTATCGGACGACGAGTCGACCCTGTTCGACGCATACCGTTATCCCACCGTCGATTCCGTCGTCGCCTGGTATCGAGACCACGAATCTCGAATCGGAGACTCACGTCGGCTACGCCTGCTGACGGCCGCCGAATCCGCGGGCGCACTCGCCGCGGCCGAGATGTCCTACACCGGACTGCCGTTCTCGAGCTCGATGCACGAGGCCCACCTCCGCCAAGCACTCGGTCCACGGCCGGCCGACGGCGACAGACCTGCCGAGATGCTCGCACTGGAGGACGAGATCAGCGACGCGTTCGGCCGACGCGTGAACCCGAACTCGCCGCCCGAGGTCCTCGCCGCGTTCGCGCGAGCAGGTGTCGAGGTAACCTCGACGCGCGCCCATGTGCTCCGGACCGTCGACCATCCCGCGGTTGCTCTCCTGCTGCGACATCGAGACCTGGCCAAACTGTTCAGCACCAACGGATGGTCGTGGGCGGACACCTGGGTGCGCGACAACCGGTTTCGTCCGGTCTACGTACCGGGTGGCGTCGTGTCCGGGCGCTGGGCGAGCCGGGGCGGCGGAGCGCTCCAGATTCCCAAGCCGCTGCGCGGTAGCGTCGTTGCCGACCCTGGACACGTACTCGTCATCGCCGACGCCGGGCAATTGGAGCCCCGGATTCTCGCGGCGCTGTCCGGAGACCCGAACATGATCGACGCAGCGGGAGCGGACGATCTGTACGCGCCGGTCGCCGCTGCGGCTTTCGCCGGGGATCGCGCCAAGGCCAAGGTAGCCGTTCTCGGAGTCCTGTACGGGGCGACAGCCGGCGAAGCCCGGTCGCTGCTCGCCATGCTGCGCAGGCGGTTCCCCGTCGCGGTGGAGTACGTGGAACGCGCCGCCCGGGCGGGTGAGCGCGGGGAAATCGTGCACTCGCACCTCGGACGCGCGTGCCCTCCCCCGACCCCGGAGTGGTACGCCCACGGTGACGCACACGCGCGAGGACGATTCACGCGCAATTTCGTCGTGCAGGCCACCGCGTCGGAGTGGGCCCTGTGTCTGCTGGCCGATCTGCGCCGTCGGTTGGCGGACGACCCAGGGTCGGGCGAATTGGTGTTCTTCCAACACGACGAGGTGGTCGTGCACACACGGCACCCCGAGCGCGCGACGGATCACGTCGTGGCGGCCTCGGACACGGCAACCAGACTTCTGTTCGGAGACACGCCGGTTCGATTCCCTCTCGATCTCGCCACCCGGGAATGCTACGCGGAGCCGGACTTCTCGTCACCCGCGTGATCGTTGCCCCGGGGGCCGTCGAACGTCACCTCGATCTCCTCGAACCCCTTGCTTCGCTGCGCCTCTGCCTGCCCGGTGTAGGTCAACCTGTCCCCCTCGGTCAGCTGGACGTCGTCGGTGAACGGTGTGAGAAGTGCACGGGGGTAGAGCTTGTCGACTCTGACCACGTTGATCTCGACGGCGATGACGACGAGAACCGCCGCGATGTACATGAACGCGAGCACACCCAGGACAACTGCAAACACACCGTTGGTGACCGACGCCCGCGACACGACGTACTTGATGTAGACGCCGCCGAACGTCTGCAGCAGCTGCCAGATCACCCCGGCGACGATCGCACCGGGCAGCACGTCGGTCAGTGACAACGAGCGCGCCGTGGCCAGACGGAATGCGACGACGAACACCCCGACATTGAGCACCAGCACGGCCCCGAGCACGACGACGCCGCTGATTCGGCCGAAGTATCCTGCCGAACTGGCGACGTTGACTGCCGTGATCGCCAGTACGGCAACGCCGACGGTACTCAATAGCGCCAGACCACGCACTCGAGCGAAGATCGGATCGGGACGAAGGTTCTTCGGCACGGCCCAGGCCGTGTTCATGGCGTTCTGAACCGCGACGGCCACCCCCAGTCCGCCGTAGAGCGAGCCGAGCACACCCACCACCAAGCCGAGTGTTCCGCCACCGATCCGTTCTGGTTCACCGACGTCCTGTCCGATGATCGGAATCTGGCTGAGAGCGGAGTCGAGGATCTGCTGCTGCAACTCCGGATTGCCCGCCAGCACGATTCCCAGAATCGTCGACGCGAGCAGCAACAGCGGAAACAGCGACACGAACGCGTAGTACGCGATCAACGCAGCGAGGTAGCCGCCCTGATCGTCGACGAACTTGTAGATCACGGCAAGCGGGAAACCCAGGACCGGATGTCTGCGTTGCATCCGGTCCATCCGCGCGGTGACGCTCACCGGAACATGTCGGTCAACCGACCGTTGCCCGCGCTGCAGCGAGCCTGGCCAGAGTTTTCTTGCGCCCGAGCAGTTCCATCGACTCGTACAGCGGAGGGCTGATGTGCGAGCCGGTCAGCGCGACGCGCACCGGAGCGAACGCCTTGCGCGGTTTCAGCTCCAGACCGTCGATGAGGGCAGATTTCAGCGACTCCTCGAGGTCGGCCGTCCGCCATTCCGGCAGGGCCGTCAACGCTGCGATCGTCGCATCGAGCACCGGACCGGCGTCGGCGCCGAGGTTCTTCGCGGCAGCCGCGGGGTCGATGTCGAAATCGGCGTCGGAAACGTAGAGGAACTTCAGCAATCCCCACGCATCCGACAACACGACGATTCGGGTCTGCACGAGGTCCGCCGCGACGGCGAACTGCGCCTCGTCGATCTCGGCGGGCAGGTGCCCCTGCTCGGTGAGGAAAGCGCGGAGCCGCGCCGCGAAATCGGCAGGCTCCAACAGCCGAATGTGCTCGGCGTTGATCGCGTCGGCCTTCTTCTGGTCGAATCGGGCCGGGTTGGAATTGACCTTCGAGATGTCGAACGCGGCCACCATCTCGTCCAGCGAGAACACGTCGTGGTCGTCGGAGATGCCCCAACCGAGCAGGGCGAGGTAGTTGAGCAGGCCCTCGGGCAGGAATCCGCGGTCGCGATGAATGAACAGGTTCGACTCGGGATCGCGCTTGGACAGTTTCTTGTTGCCCTGCCCCATCACGAACGGTAGGTGACCGAACTCGGGGGCCTTCTCCGCTACCCCGATGCGGACCAACGCCTCGTACAACGCCAGCTGACGCGGCGTCGAGGACAGCAGATCCTCGCCGCGCAACACGTGGGTGATCTTCATCGACGCGTCGTCGACCGGATTGACCAAGGTGTACAAAGGGATTCCGTTTCCGCGCGTGAGCGCGAAGTCAGGCACGGTACCGGCCTTGAAGGTGGTTTCCCCGCGCACGAGGTCCACCCAGGACAGGTCGTGACTCGGCATCCGAAGCCGCACAACAGGTTTACGCCCCTCGTCGAGAAAAGCCTGCTTCTGCTCCGCGGTGAGGTCTCGGTCGAAGTTGTCGTACCCCAGCTTCGGATCCCGGCCCGCCGCCTTGTGCCGCGCCTCGACTTCCTCGGGCGTGGAGAAGCTCTCGTACGCCTCGCCGGCGTCGAGCAACTGTTGCACGACGCCGAGATGCAGATCCCTGCGCTGCGACTGACGGTACGGCTCGTACGCACCGCCCACCTCGGGGCCCTCGTCCCAGCTCAGACCGAGCCAGCGCAGTGCGTCGAGGATTGCCGCGTAGGACTCCTCGGAATCGCGGGCCGCGTCGGTGTCCTCGATCCGGAAGACGAACTTCCCACCGTGATGACGTGCGTACGCCCAGTTGAACAGCGCGGTTCGAATCAGGCCGACGTGGGGCGTGCCCGTCGGCGACGGGCAGAATCGGACGCGTACTTCGGTGGAGGTCATGTTCTCGCTCACGTTCGATCGGTGGTGTGGTTCTCTAGTTCTTCGCTGCGACGGGGTTGGTCAGAGTTCCGATGCCCTCGACCGTGATCGACACGGACTGGCCGGCCGTGATCGGCCCGACGCCCTCCGGAGTGCCGGTGAGGATCACGTCACCCGGCAACAACGTCATGACTGCCGAGACCCATTCGATGATCTTCGGAATGTCGTGCAGCAGCAGCGACGTCCGGCTGCGCTGTTTCACCTCGCCGTCGACCTCGGTCTTGATCTCCACGTCCGACGCGTCGAGCGACGTCTCGATCCACGGGCCGAGCGGGCAGAACGTGTCGTGGCCCTTGGCCCTCGTCCACTGACCGTCCTGGCGCTGGTGATCGCGCGCCGACACGTCGTTCGCGACGGTGTATCCGAGCACCACATCGAGAGCCTTCGCCGCCGGCACGTCCTTGCACGGCCGACCGATGACCACCGCGAGCTCGCCCTCGTAGTGCACCTCGTCGGATGTCGGAGGCAGGACGATCGGCGCGCCGGGCCCGACGATGGAGGTGTTGGGCTTGATGAAGATGACCGGAGACTCCGGAGCCTGGCCACCCATCTCGGCTGCGTGGGCAGCGTAGTTCTTGCCGATGGCGATGACCTTGCTCGCCAGAATCGGCGCCAGGAGACGAACATCGGCCAGGGGCCACGAACGACCGGTGAAGGTCGGTGTGCCGAAAGGATGTTCGGCGATTTCCTTCGCCGTCTGCTGGTCACCTTCCCCTTCGATACTCACGAATGCCACACCATCAGGACTTGCAATTCGACCGAGACGCATGTCGAAAGTCTATCGACCCACCTTCGAGCCCTCGGCACGCCCGTCCGATCCCGACCGGACAGCAGGTGTAGCATCGTCTTTCGAGTTCACGATGCAAGACAAAAATTCCACATGATGGGATTTACCACAGTGAGACGGCTACGCGAATGACGACTACCGAAGACACGACACACACAGCCGGTGCCCGCAAATGGGTCATGCTCGCACTTGGAATGCTCGCTCAGACCTCCGGTGCTGTATTCATCAACGGCGCAGCATTTCTCATCCCGTCGCTCCACGAAGATCGCGGGTTGAGCCTCGCCGCAGCCGGACTCGTCGTGGCCATGCCGACGGTCGGAATCATGCTGACACTCATCGCCTGGGGTGTTCTCGTGGACAGGATCGGCGAAAAGCTGGTGCTCGCCATCGGGCTTGCCCTCACCGCGGCGGCCAGCTTCGCCGCCGTGTTCACGACGTCGGTCGTCGTTCTCGGTCTGTGCCTGCTCCTGGGTGGAATGGCTGCCGCGAGCGCCAACAGCGCCTCGGGGCGCGTCGTCGTCGGTTGGTTCCCGCCGGCACGGCGCGGACTGGCCATGGGAATCCGGCAGATGTCCGTTCCACTGGGCGTCGCCATCGGTGCACTGCTCATCCCACCGATCGCACGCGATCACGGCGTCGGTGCTGCTCTCCTCGTACCCGCGATCATCTGCGCCGTCACGGCAATCGCCTGCGTAGGCATCATCGACCCACCGCGGCCCGACCGCGCAGCCGCGGAACGAGCCGGTCTGCTGGCCAACCCGTACCGCACCAGCAGCCAACTGTGGCGCATCCACTCGACGTCGGTTCTACTCGTCGTCCCTCAGTACGTCGTGTGGACCTACGCTCTGGTGTGGTTGATGTCGGACCGAGGGTGGTCCGCCGCATCCGCGGGCATCCTCGTCACCCTGACGCAGATTCTCGGCGCCTTCGGACGCATCGGCGTCGGCGCACTGTCGGACACGCTCGGTAGCCGCATGCGACCGCTCCGGTGGGTCGCCGTGTCCACGACGGTGACCATGGTGGTCCTAGCGGTCACCGATTGGTTCGACTCCCCGGTGTCCATCGCGGTGATGGTGATCGCGTCGGTCGTCACCGTCGCGCCGAACGGCCTGGCGTTCACGGCAGTCGCCGAAGTCTCCGGCCCGTACTGGAGCGGACGCGCTCTCGGCGCTCAGAACACCGGACAATTCATCGCCGCGTCCATGGTTCCGCCCGCATTCGGCGCACTCGCGGCCATCAGCTTCCCCCTGGCGTTCGCCGTGTCCTCGGTATTCCCCGCCCTCGCCGTTCCGGTCATCCCCGACGACCAGCAATCGCCGGACACCTAGAACCGAGCGTGCCGTGCCCCCCATTTTCGGAGCGAAAGTGCCGTTCGGTCAGTCAGACTGACCGAACGGCACTTTCGCTCCGAAGACGGGGGGGTAACAGCCGCTACAGCGCTGCTGCGATTCTGGCTCCGATGTCGGCGGTGCTTGCTGCGGCCGAACCTCGGGAGGCGAGGTCGGCGGCGACGGCGGCTTCGACGCGCTCTGCATTTGCGGTGTCGCCGAGGTGTGCCAGCAGCAGGGACACCGACAGGATGGCTGCGGTCGGGTCGGCTTTGCCCTGTCCTGCGATGTCGGGCGCGCTGCCGTGGACCGGTTCGAACATCGACGGGTTGGTTCGCGTCGCGTCGATGTTTCCGCTGGCGGCCAGGCCGATGCCGCCGCTGACTGCAGCGGAGAGGTCCGTGACGATGTCACCGAAGAGGTTGTCGGTGACGATGACGTCGAACCGGCCCGGGTCGGTGACCAGGTGGATCATCGCAGCGTCGATGTGCTGGTAGGCGACCTCGACGTCCGGGAATTCCGTGGAGACTTCCTCGACCGTACGTGCCCAGAGGCTGCCGGCGAACGTCAGCACGTTGGTCTTGTGCAGCAGCGTGAGGTGCTTCCTGCGTGCCACGGCCCGCGCGAATCCGTCACGGACGACGCGTTCGACGCCGTAGCGGGTGTTGACGCTGACCTCGGTGGCCACCTCGTGCGGGGTGTTCACCCGGAGCGCCCCGCCGTTTCCGGTGTAGGGACCCTCGGTGCCTTCACGGACGACGACGACGTCGATGTCCTTGTTGCCCGCGAGCGGCCCGGTCACGCCGGGGTACAACTTTGCCGGACGCAGGTTGATGTGGTGATCGAGCTCGAACCGTGCACGAAGCAACAGTCCGCGCTCGAGCACGCCGCTGGGGACCGACGGATCTCCGATGGCACCCAACAGGATTGCGTCGTGGCCTCGGATCTCGTCCAGCACGGAGTCCGGAAGAAGCTCGCCGGTCGCGTTGTAGCGGCGTGCACCGAGGTCGTACTCGGTCTTCTCGACTCCGGGGACGACGACGTCGAGCACCTGCAGTGCTTGGTCGACGACCTCGGGGCCGATTCCATCTCCGGCGATGACGGCGAGCTTCATGTACTCCTCGTTCTTGTCGAGCGATCAGGGGTGAGAGACGGTCAGGAAAGATCCACGAGTTCGATGGTCGACGCACCCACGGCCGACGCGATGCTCGAGCTGAGCTCGGACGGTACGTCCTTGTCGACGCGGAGCAGGATGGTCGCGCCGTCACCCTCGGAGTCCTGGCTCAGTGCTGCCGCCTGGATGTCGATGCCTGCGTCGCCGAGCAACGTGCCGATACGGCCCAGGCTGCCTGGCTGGTCGGTGTAGTTGACGATGAGGTTCTTGCCCTCGGCGCGAAGGTCGAAGTTGCGTCCGTTGATGTTGACGATCTTCTCGACCTGTGTGGTGCCGGTGAGCGTTCCTGCGACGTTGAGGACGGATCCGTCGCCGTAGACGGCGCGGATGTCGACGACGCTGCGGTGGTTCTCGCTCTCGGGTGCCTTGGTGACCTCCGCGGTGACGCCGCGCTCCTCGGCGAGCGAGGGAGCGTTGACGAAGGTGACGGAGTCCTCGATCACGGCGGAGAACAGTCCACGCAGCGCCGAGAGCTTCAGGATCTCGACGTCCTCGGCAGCGAGTTCTCCGCGCACGTCGACCGACAGCGACGCCGGAAGTTCGTCGGACAGGGCGCCGAGCAGCACGCCCTGCTTGCGAACGATCTCGAGCCACGGCGAAACCTCTTCGCCGACGGCGCCGCCCTTGACGTTGACGGCGTCGGGGACGAATTCCCCTGCGAGAGCGAGCAGCACGGATTTGGCGACGTCGGTGCCGGCACGGTCCTGAGCCTCGGTGGTCGACGCTCCGAGGTGCGGGGTCACCACGACCTGCGGGAGTTCGAACAGCGGGCTGTCCGTGCACGGTTCGGAGGCGTAGACGTCGATGCCTGCGGCGAAGACGTGGCCGCTGGTGATGGCGTCGGCCAAGGCCTGCTCGTCGACGAGTCCGCCGCGCGCTGCGTTGACGACGATGACACCGGGCTTGGTCTTCGCGAGAGCTTCCTTGCCGATGATTCCCTTGGTCTCGGGGGTCTTCGGCAGGTGCACGGAGAACATGTCGGCGCGAGTCAGCAGTTCGTCGAGGCTGACGAGCTCGATGCCGAGCTGCGCGGCACGAGCAGCGGAAACGTAGGGATCGTAGGCGATGATGTGGGTCTCGAACGCGGCGAGACGCTGCGCGAAGAGCTGACCGATACGGCCGAGTCCGACGACACCGACGGTCTTGCCGAAGATCTCGACGCCGTTGAACTTGCTGCGCTTCCACTCGTGCTGACGGAGGGTGGCGTCGGCCGCGGGAATCTGGCGGGCGGCGGACAGCAGCAGTGTGACGGCGTGCTCGGCGGCGGTGTGGATGTTGGACGTCGGTGCGTTGACGACGAGTACTCCGCGCTCGGTGGCTGCGGGTACGTCCACGTTGTCCAGGCCGACGCCTGCGCGAGCAACGATCTTCAGGTTGGTGCCGGCTGCGAGCACTTCCGCGTCGACCGTGGTCGCGGAGCGGACGAGAATCGCGTCGGCATCGGGGACCGCGGCGAGCAGTGCCGGGCGGTCCGGGCCGTCGACCCAGCGAACCTCGACGCCGTCGCCGAGTGCCTCGACAGTGGACTGCGCAAGTTTGTCGGCGATCAGAACGACAGGACGGCCTGGCTGGCTCACGTGAAGAACTCCCTAGATAGGTCGAGGTGACGGTAGCGGTCGATCGGGTCTTGCGTGTGCGGTGCGGGACAAGTTTAGAGGCCGAGGGGAACCGAGTGGGGTTCACCCTCGTCGAACGAGTGAAGGGCACCCTCACGGATGCCCTTCACTCGGGTTACATCGGATTCGACGTCGGATCAGGCCGTCTCGGTGATCGGGCGGTCGACCCAGCTCATCAGGTCGCGCAGCTTCTTGCCGGTGACCTCGATGGGGTGCTCGGAGTTGGCCTTGCGCAGGCCTTCGAGCTCGGTGTTGCCGTTCTCGACGTTGGCGACGAGACGACGGGTGAACTCACCGGACTGAATATCGGCGAGGATGGCCTGCATCCGCTTCTTGGTGTCGGCGTCGATGACACGAGGCCCGGACAGGTAGCCACCGAACTCCGCGGTGTCCGACACCGAGTAGTTCATGCGTGCGATGCCGCCTTCGTAGATCAGGTCCACGATCAACTTCAGCTCGTGCAGCACCTCGAAGTACGCCATCTCCGGCGCATAGCCGGCCTCGACCATGACCTCGAAGCCCGTCTTGATCAGCTCTTCGGTACCGCCGCACAGCACAGCCTGCTCACCGAACAGGTCGGTCTCGGTCTCTTCCTTGAACGTGGTCTTGATGACGCCGGCGCGAGTGCCACCGATGCCCTTGGCCCACGACAGTGCCAGCGCCTGACCCTCACCCTTCGGGTCCTGATCGATCGCGATGAGCGCGGGAACACCCTTGCCGTCGACGAACTGACGACGCACGAGGTGGCCCGGCCCCTTGGGAGCGACCATGCCGACCGTGACGAACTCGGGAGCCGTGATCAGATCGAAGTGAATGTTCAGGCCGTGACCGAAGAACAGCGCGTCGCCGTCCTTCAGGTTCGGCTCGATCTCTTCCTTGAAGATCGACGCCTGCGCGGTGTCCGGTGCCAGCACCATGATCACGTCGGCCCACGCGGAGACCTCGGCGGGGGTGCCGACCTTCAGGCCCTGCTCCTCTGCCTTGGCGCGGGACTTCGATCCCTCTTTCAGGCCGATGCGGACGTCGACGCCCGAGTCGCGCAGGCTCAGCGAGTGCGCGTGGCCCTGGCTTCCGTATCCGATGACGGCGACCTTGCGGCCCTGGATGATCGTCAGATCAGCATCGTCGTCGTAGAACATCTCGACTGCCACTGGTTAATACCTTTCCTCTTGTTTGAGCATGTTCATCACATGTGGTCGCTAACGCGACGCAGTGATCGATTTCGGTCCACGTCCGACGGCAACGACTCCCGACTGAACTATTTCTCGAATTCCATAGGGGTCCAACATCTTCAGCAGCGCATCCAGCTTGGAGCGCGTACCCGTGGCCTCGACCGTGACAGCCTCGGGTGACACGTCGATCACCTTGGCGCGGAAGAGGTTCACGGTCTCGATGACCTCGCTGCGTACGGTCGAGTCGGCGCGCACCTTGATGAGCACCAATTCGCGGGCAACCGACGAGTCGTCGTCCTGCTCGACGATCTTGATGACGTTGATCAACTTGTTCAGCTGCTTCGTCACCTGCTCGAGCGGGAACTCGTCGACGGTGACGACGATCGTCATTCGGGAGATCCCCGCGATCTCCGTGCCGCCGACCGCAAGTGAGGAGATGTTGAATCCGCGACGCGAGAAGAGTGCGGCGACGCGTGCCAGAACACCTGGCTTGTCCTCGACGAGGACGCTGAGGGTGTGGCTGGTACTCACTTGTCGGTGCCTTTCTCGTGCAGGGCGTTGCCGTGTGCCTGCTCGCGTGCCATTGCCTCGTGGATGACGGCGGGTTCGGCCACCGAGGCCTCGTCCTCGTCGAACAGAGGTCGGATTCCGCGGGCGGCCATGATCTCGTCGTTACCGGTGCCTGCGGCGACCATGGGCCAGACCTGCGCGTCGGCGCCGACGATGAAGTCGATGACGACGGGACGGTCGTTGATCGCGCGAGCCTGTGCGATGACCGCGTCGACGTCTTCCTCACGCTCGCAGCGAATTCCGACGCAGCCCAGGGCCTCGGCCAGCTTGACGAAATCGGGGATGCGCTGGGCGCCGTGGGTTCCCAGATTGGTGTTGGAGTACCGCTCCTCGTAGAACAACGTCTGCCACTGACGGACCATGCCGAGGTTGCCGTTGTTGATGAGTGCGACCTTGATCGGGATTCCCTCGACCGCGCAGGTGGCGAGTTCCTGGTTGGTCATCTGGAAGCAGCCGTCGCCGTCGATCGCCCACACCTCGGCGTCGGGAAGGCCCATCTTGGCGCCCATCGCCGCCGGAACGGCGTAGCCCATGGTGCCGAGTCCACCCGAGTTGAGCCACGTGCGCGGCTTCTCGTAGTTGATGAACTGCGCGGCCCACATCTGGTGCTGGCCGACGCCTGCGCAGTAGATCGCGTCGGGTCCGGCGAACTTGCCGACCGAGGAGATGACGAACTCCGGCGACATGCTTCCGTCGCTGGGGCGGTCGTAGCTCAGCGGGTACGTCTTGCGGATTCCGTCGAGGTAAGCCCACCAGTCGCCGAGGTCGACGGTGGTGCCCGTGGCGCGATCGGCACGAAGCGCCTCGATCAACTCGACGATGACCTCTTTGCAGTCACCGACGATCGGCACATCCGCATAACGATTCTTGCCGATCTCGGCAGGATCGATGTCCGCGTGGATCACCTTCGCGTTCGGCGCGAACGACGAGAGCTGTCCGGTGACGCGGTCGTCGAACCGGGCGCCGAGCGTGATCAACAGATCGCTGCGCTGCAGGCCGGCCACAGCGGCGACGGTGCCGTGCATGCCCGGCATACCCAGATTGAGCTTGTGGGTGTCGGGGAACGCTCCGCGCGCCATCAACGTGGTGACGACGGGGATGCCGGTCAATTCCGCGAGTTCGAGCAGTTCTGCCGACGCGTTGGCCTTGATGACACCGCCACCGACGTACAGGACGGGTTGCTTGGAGTCGGCGATGTACCGAGCTGCCTCACGAACCTGCTTGCCGTGCGGCTTGGTGACCGGACGGTATCCGGGCAACCGCATCTCCGGTGGCCACGAGAACGTGGTCTGTGCCTGCAGGATGTCCTTGGGGATGTCGACGAGGACCGCACCCGGACGACCGGAGGACGCGATGTAGAACGCCTCGGCCATGATGCGTGGGATGTCGACGCCGTCGGTGATCAGGAAGTTGTGCTTGGTCACGGGCATCGTGATGCCGGAGATGTCGGCTTCCTGGAACCCGTCGGTGCCGATGAGACTTCTCGCGACCTGGCCGGTGATGGCGACAACGGGAACGGAATCCATCTGGGCGTCGGCGAGCGGTGTGACGAGGTTCGTCGCTCCTGGGCCGGAGGTCGCCATGCAGACGCCGACGCGGCCAGTGGCCTGCGCGTACCCGGTGGCTGCGTGCCCGGCGCCCTGTTCGTGACGAACGAGGACGTGGCGAACCTTCTTGGAGTCGAAGAGTGGGTCGTACACCGGAAGAACGGCTCCACCCGGAATGCCGAATACCGTGTCGACGTCGAGTTCCTCGAGTGCTCGGACGACGGACTGTGCGCCGGTCACCTTCTCGGGTGCGACGTGGCGACGCGATCCGTCGACGGCGCCGTTGATGTCCGGTGCCGACGAGCTGGCGTTTGCTCCCGACTTACGAGTCGAGGGCCCTGGGCGTGCGGTTGGTGCGCTCACTAGTGCTTCCTCAGGATGAAAGATGTAGCTGGGCGATCTCTGGGCAAGAAAAAACCCCCGTCAGCCGAGGCTGTACGAGGGTGGCGCGTCGATGCGAGTTGGTCGAGAACCGGCTCAGGCGTTGACGCGCCGGCCGATTACGAGTATCCAATTCCGCTTCACGCGCTCGACGGTAGGCGCGCGCATAGGGAAGAGTCAAACTCGTCACGACGCAATCCCATTATGTGAGATCGCGTAGGTGCAATGCGAAGATGAAGGGGTGTCGTCTTCGCAGCAGTCCGAACCACCGGATACATCATCCCATACGCCCGTTCCCGCGCCGCAGGTCATCCGTATCTCGCGCCTGTCGCTGGTAGGAGTCGGCATGCTGTTCATCGGCGTGGCCTTCCCCGCCGCCAGTTGGCCCGCAGCGTTCGGATGGCTCGTGCTGATCCCGATCATCGCTGCCGTGTGGGTGTTGCGCGTTCGTACCGTCGTCAGCTTCGACGGTCTCGCGATACGTAGATTGTTCGGCTCCGAGTTCGTCGCGTGGGAAAACGTGCGCGGCATTCACTTCCCGAACCGGCGATGGGCGCGCGTGGTCCTGACCGATAAGTCCGAGAAGTCGCTGCCGTTGGTTCGCTTCGACCGACTTCCGGTTCTCGCGGCGGCGAGCGGCGGGCGAATCACCGATCCCTATGCGGCCGCAGCCGAAGCCGACAGGACGGCAGAAAAGGAACAAACAGCGGACGCGGACCGAGAAGCCGAGCCAGGCGCCTCGACTTCCTGAGCCGGGAGTAACCTCGATCGGGCGAGAAACCGCTATTGATCGAGGAAGAGAAGCCATGCCGCCGCTACGGTCACGAGTTACCACTGTCGGACGCAACGCCGCGGGCGCACGCTCGCTCTGGCGCGCCACCGGAATGACGGATTCGGATTTCGGCAAACCGATCGTGGCAATTGCCAACTCCTACACGCAGTTCGTGCCCGGGCACGTGCACCTGAAGAACGTCGGTGAGATCGTCGCCGACGCCGTACGTGCCGCGGGCGGCGTACCGCGCGAGTTCCACACCATCGCCGTCGACGACGGTATCGCCATGGGGCACGGCGGCATGCTCTATTCGCTTCCGAGCCGCGAGATCATCGCCGACTCGGTCGAATACATGGCCAACGCACACACCGCCGATGCTCTCGTGTGCATCTCCAACTGCGACAAGATCACGCCGGGAATGCTCAATGCCGCGATGCGACTGAACATTCCGGCCGTGTTCGTCTCGGGTGGGCCGATGGAAGCAGGCAAAGCCGTCGTCGTAGGCGGCGTCGCGCAGGCACCGACGGACCTCATCACCGCGATCTCGGCCAGTGCGAACGACGCCGTGTCCGAGGAAGGCCTGGACGAGGTCGAGCGCAGTGCGTGCCCGACGTGCGGTTCGTGCTCGGGCATGTTCACCGCCAACTCGATGAACTGCCTCACCGAGGCCCTCGGACTGGCACTGCCCGGCAACGGATCCACGCTCGCCACGCACAAAGCCCGGTACGCGCTGTTCGAGCGCGCAGGCACCACCATCGTCGAGGCCGCGACCAAGTACTACCGCGACGGTGACGAGTCCGTTCTGCCGCGCAACATCGCAACCCCTGCGGCGTTCCGCAACGCCATGGCACTCGATGTCGCGATGGGCGGGTCCACCAACACGGTGCTGCACACCCTCGCCGCGGCGCAGGAGGGCGAGGTCGACTTCGATCTCGACACCATCGACGCCATCAGCCGCAAGGTTCCGTGCCTGTCCAAGGTGTCCCCCAACTCCGATTACCACATGGAAGACGTGCATCGGGCAGGCGGAATCCCCGCGCTGCTGGGCGAACTCCGCCGCGCGAACCTGCTCGAGACCGACGTCTCCACCGTGCACACGAAGAGCTTCGACGAGTGGCTGGACACGTGGGACATTCGCTCCGGCACGGCGTCGGACGAGGCGTTGGAGCTGTTCCACGCGGCGCCGGGCGGCGTTCGGACCACCGAGCCGTTCTCCACCGAGAACAGGTGGTCCTCGCTCGACACCGATGCCGTCGGCGGCTGCATCCGCGACAAGGAACACGCGTACACCGTCGAAGGTGGTCTGGTCGTCCTGCGCGGAAACATCGCACTCGACGGGGCGATCCTGAAGACCGCGGGCATCGACGAGGAACTGTTCTCGTTCCAGGGCCCGGCACTGGTCGTCGAGTCTCAGGAAGAAGCGGTGTCGGCGATCCTGCAGAAGAAGATCCAGCCCGGTGACGTCCTCGTCGTCCGATACGAGGGCCCCAAGGGCGGACCGGGCATGCAGGAAATGCTGCACCCGACGGCGTTCCTCAAGGGAGCCGGACTCGGCAAGCTCTGTGCTCTCGTCACCGACGGACGCTTCTCCGGTGGCACGTCCGGGCTGTCCATCGGCCACATCTCCCCCGAGGCGGCCGCGGGCGGAGTCATCGGACTGGTCGAGAACGGTGACCAGGTGCGTATCGACGTCGCCTCCCGCACCCTCGAGATCCTCGTCGACGACGCCACCCTGGAGACCCGTCGGGCCAAGATGGAGGCGTCGGAGCGGCCGTGGCAGCCGGTGGATCGTCAGCGCACGGTCACCACGGCACTGCGTGCCTACGCGGCACTGGCGACCTCCGCGGACAAGGGCGCGGTTCGGTACGTCCCCTGACCTCACGTGCGTGGAAATGTAGGTCCTGGGGCAGGAGCGGCGCCTGCGGAGCGACCCAGTAACACTGCCATTTCCACTCACAGCGGGATCAGGTCGCGATCGGGTTGGCCCCGTTGAGGAAGATCCACAGGCAGACCCCGGCGGCGATACCCAGGATCAGCGCGACGAAGGATCCGAAACGTGGACGCGTCGCCCACCCTCGCCGTCCGTCGAAGGCGATCTTTCCCGGCCCGGTGAGGATGATCGCCGCGGCGGCGACTCCCAGTACCGTCTCGTACTCGACTCCTGTCGGCGCGAAGAACTGCAGCCCCGGCTCGGCGGCCTGCTTGAACAGCCACGCGTTGATGATGACGCTCAGCACCGCGGCGCCGGCGAACGGTGTCGCCAGACCGAGGATCAGCAAAGCGCCACCCGCGGTTTCACCGACGGCCCCGGCGATGGCCAGGATGTCCGCGCGGTCGTAACCGGTGTCTTCGAGCAGTGAGCGGAACCCGTCGAGACCGGGTCCGTTCCACACACCGGTCAGTTTCTGCAGGCCGTGCACGAGGAAGATTCCGCCGACTACGAGACGCAGGAGAAGCAAGCCGAGATCCGTCGTACCGCGCCGGGCCGGAATTTCGACCGTCTCGGTGCGCACGACCGGTTCCGGCGCGTTCTGATCCGCCGCGAACCGATCCGACGAGCCGGTGCCGTACCCCGCCGCGGCAGGGGTGGTCGGCAGGAATTCGGTGGGCTTGTCGGAGTAGGCGGTGCTGCTGTCGGGCGCGATCGGCTCGTCGAAACGTGAGGGACGAAACGACGAGGGGATCTGTTCGGTCGGGTACGCCCCGGATCCGCTCTTCCCGAAGTCCAATTCGTCCTCGGTCCGAGGCTGGAGTTTTTCGGTCGGCTGGTCGTATGGGCTCGACGCGGGCTCGTAGCCGGTGTCGGGCCGCTCTTCGTCGCGAGGCTTGTCGGTCACAGCTTCAACAGTAGAGCGAGTCGGTGCCGATTCAGCCGTATTGAGCCCGGGCGCGGCGCCTCGAGTAACGTTTCGTACATGAAGTTGGTGCGAGCGTCGTCCCGAACCGCAACTACCGTCGCCGTCCTGACGATGACCGTGGCCCTGGCGGCCGGATGTGCTCGGTTCGACGATTCCACGGCCAGCCCGTTCACCCCCGAACCGTCGTTCGGCGCCGCCGAGATCGATCCCGCGGATCCGGACGCCCCACCCACCTCGACGACACCGAGCGGTCCGCAACCGCAGCCGGGTCCCTGCATCGATCTGGACCCGAACGTCATCGCGACGTGCCTCGACCCGACGGGTGGGCTCGTGATGCTTCCCGGTGGCGCCTCCGCATTGGTCGCCGAACGCCTCACCGGACGGATCATGCAGGTCACCCAGGGCCAGTCCCCCGTCGAGATCGCGCGCCTCGACGTCGACGCCGGCAGCGACGGGGGCCTGCTCGATCTCGCGTTGTCGCCGAGCTTCGCCGAGGACGGTCTGATGTACGCGTACATCACGACTGCATCGGACAACAGAGTCGTGCGCATCGCGGCAGGCGACACACCCAAGAACGTGTTGACCGGAATCCCCCGGGGTGCACAGGGGAACCGCGGCGCGTTGGATTTCCTCAACCCAGGTCAGCTGTTGGTGCTGACCGGTGACGCCGGAAACCCAGCATCCGCAGCCGATCCGGCGTCGCTCGCAGGCAAGCTTCTGCGGGTCGACTCGCTGGTCCCCGGCCAGAGCGGTCCACCCCCGCAGGTCGCCCTCAGTGGCATCGGAACCGCGGGAGACGTGTGCATCGATCCGTCGGGCGGAATCTGGGTCACCGACCGGACAGCAGTGGAGGATCGGCTCCAGCGCATCGATCCTCTCGGCGCGGTCGTGTCGCCGGTGTGGACGTGGCCGGATCGACCGGGCGTCGCCGGCTGCGGCGCAGGGGACGGGGCGGTTGCCATCTCCCTGACCGACGCCAAGGCCATGGCCGTCCTCGTCACCGACCCCGACACGGGAGCAGTCACCGCGGCACCGTCGCTGCTCGTCCAGGACCGCTACGGCCGTCTCAACGGCGCTGCGATCGCACCCGACGGCCAGATCTGGGCGGGCACCGTGAACAAGAACGGTGATGCACCGGGCCCCAACGACGACCGCGTCGTCAAGATTCCGGTCCCGGCGGGCGGCGGCGGATTCGACTAGAGCCGAACGGCCCCGGCGGCGAGCACCGCGGGGGCCGTTCGATCACGTCCTTGAATCAGCTGCACGCAGCGAGGACCAGTTCCTTGACCCTGGCCGCGTCGGCCTGACCGCGAGTGGCCTTCATGACGGCGCCGACGATCGCGCCCGCGGCTTGAACTTTGCCGGCGCGAATCTTGTCGGCCACACCGGGATTGGCAGCGAGCGCCTCGTCGACTGCAGCCTGCAACTTGGTGTCGTCCTTCTCGACGACGAGCCCGCGTGCCGCCATGACCGCAGCAGGCTCACCTTCACCGGCGAGGACGCCGTCGACGATCTGACGCGCGCCGTTGTTGTTGACCTTGCCGTCGGCGACGAGGCCGGCCACTTCGGCCACCTGTGCAGGCGTGATCGCCAGAGCATCCAGTTCGACGCCCGCGACGTTCGCCTTCTGAGCCAGGTAGGAGACCCACCACGAGCGCGCAGCCTGCGGCGTCGCACCGGCGTCGACCGTCGACGCGACCAGATCCAGCGCGCCGGAGTTCACGAGGTCGCGCATCTCCTCGTCGGAGACACCCCAGTCCGCTTGGATGCGCGCCCGGCGCAGCCACGGGAGCTCGGGAAGCGTCGCGCGGAGTTCCTCGATCCAGGCCGCGTCGGGAGCGACGGGCGCGAGGTCGGGCTCCGGGAAGTACCGGTAGTCCTCGGCAGATTCCTTCTTCCGGCCCTTCGACGTGGTGCCGTCGGACTCCTGGAAGTGCCGTGTCTCCTGCACCACCTCGCCGCCGGACTGCAGAACGGCCGCCTGCCTGCGCATCTCGTAACGCACGGCTACCTCGACGCTCTTGAGCGAGTTGACGTTCTTCGTCTCGGTGCGGGTACCGAACTCCGACGCCGACTTCTCCATCAGCGACACGTTCGCGTCGCAGCGCAACGAACCCTGGTCCATGCGAACGTCGGACACGTCGAGCGCTTTCAGCAGATCCCGCAACGCCGTCACGTACGCGCGGGCGACCTCAGGGGCGCGTGCACCGGTGCCGGTGATGGGCTTGGTCACGATCTCCACCAGCGGAACACCGGCACGGTTGTAGTCGAGCAGCGAGTGGCTCGCGCCTTCGATCCGTCCGGTCGCGCCGCCGACGTGCGTCGACTTACCCGTGTCCTCCTCCATGTGCGCCCGTTCGATCTCGACGCGGAACGTACTTCCGTCGTCGAGCAGTACGTCGAGGTATCCCTCGGTGGCGATCGGTTCGTCGTACTGCGAGATCTGGTAGTTCTTCGGCTGGTCCGGGTAGAAGTAGTTCTTCCGCGCGAACCGGCCCCACGGGGTGATCGAGCAGTTCAGTGCGAGACCGATGCGGATGGCGGACTCGACGGCCGCGGAGTTCACCACCGGCAGTGCACCGGGAAGGGACAGGCAGACCGGGCACACCTGCGTGTTCGGCTCGGCCCCGAACGCCGTCGGGCAGCCGCAGAACATCTTGGTGGCTGTGCCCAGCTCGACGTGGACCTCCATGCCCAGAACTGGGTCGAAACGGGCAAGCACGTCGTCGTAATCGATCAGATCGACCAAGGCAGCAGTCATGCACACGAGTTTATGCGCTGGCAAGAACGCGCGAGTAACCAGTGGTGCTCGCTACGGTTGGCCGGTGACGGACACCTCGAAGCAGACGCTGTACATGACCGTGCTGATGACACCCGACATGGCGAACTTCTCCGGCAACGTTCACGGCGGGACGATTCTGAAATTCCTGGACCAGGTGGCGTACGCCTGCGCGAGTCGGTACGCGCAGGCGTACGTCGTCACCCTGTCGGTGGACCGCGTGGTGTTCCGCGAACCGATCCATGTCGGCGAACTCGTGACCTTCTCCGCGTCGGTCAACTACACCGGACGTACATCCATGGAAGTCGGCATTCGCGTCGAGACCGAGAACATCCAGCGCGGCGAAACCCGTCACACGAACAGCTGCTACTTCACCATGGTCGCCGTCGACGACACGGGCACACCGCTCGAGCTTCCGCCGCTCGAACCGTCGACCGCTCTCGGACGGCAGCGCTTCGAGGCGGGCCGACGCCGCCGCGATCTTCGTCGCGACAACGAGCACCGCGAGTCGCAGATCCGACAGGAAGCCGGCCGCCTCTGAAGATCAGCCGAAGAACGCCGCCGCGTCGACGTAGCGGCTCTCCGGTACGCGCTTGAGTTGCTTGACCGCCTCGGCGAGCGACACCAAACCGATCTCGGCGCCGCGCAGGGACACCATCTGACCGAAGTCACCTGCATGCGCTGCGTCGGCTGCATTGACCCCGAATCGGGTGGCCAGCACCCGGTCGTACGGAGTCGGGGTTCCGCCGCGCTGAACATGCCCCAGCACCGTGGTTCGTACTTCCTTGTTGATGCGACGCTCGATCTCCTGGCCGAGCTGATGCGCCACCCCGGTGAACTTCACGTGACCGAACTCGTCGATGCCGCCGTCGCGCAACGCCATCGACCCTTCCCGCGGCTTCGCACCCTCGGCGACGACGCAGATGAAATGCGAGTCACCGCGCTGGAAGCGCTTGCGCACCAGATCGCAGACTTCCTCGACGTCGAACGGATGCTCGGGAATCAAGGTCATGTGCGAACCCGACGCCAGACCGGCATGCAACGCAATCCATCCCGCGTGCCTGCCCATCACTTCCACCAACATCACACGCTGATGTGACTCGGCGGTGCTGTGCAGCCGGTCGATCGCGTCGGTCGCGATGGTGAGTGCGGTGTCGAATCCGAACGTCACGTCCGTGCAGTCGATGTCGTTGTCGATCGTCTTCGGTACCCCGACGACGGGCACACCTTCCTCGGACAGCCAGTTGGCCGCCGTCAACGTTCCCTCGCCGCCGATGGGGATGAGGACGTCGATCCCGTTGTCCTCCAGCGTTTCCTTGATCCTGTCGAGACCGGCCCGGAGCACCTCCGGATTGGTGCGTGCCGTACCGAGGATCGTCCCGCCCTTGGTCAGCAGTCGATCGTTGCGATCGTCGTTGCGCAACTGAATCCGGCGGTTCTCCAGCAGACCACGCCACCCGTCCTGGAATCCGACGACGGTGGAGCCGTACCGCGCATCCGCCGTCCGAACCACCGCACGGATCACCGCATTGAGCCCGGGGCAATCACCGCCGCCCGTGAGAACTCCGATGCGCAATTTTTCGCCTCTCGTCGGTTCCATACTCACACCGTAATCCGGCTGGGCTATCTGGTCATTTCGCAGCGCCGCCGCTCACCCGGGTGTGACGACTCCGCTCTCGTACGCCAGCACCACTGCCTGGGCGCGGTCTCGGAGATCGAGTTTGCCGAGCACTTTGCCCACATGGGTCTTGACGGTCTGCTCGGCGACGAACAGAGTTGCGGCGATCTCGGTGTTCGACAGGCCCTTGGCGATCAGCTCGAGCACTTCGCGTTCGCGCGGGGTGAGTACCGACAGCTGTGCCGGCGGCTGCTTGGCCGTGCCGCGACGTGTGGTGACGTCGGCGATCAACCGGCGTGTCACCGACGGCGCCAGCAACGCCTCACCCGAGGCGACGACGCGCACTCCCCGAATCAGTTCGTCGGCGGGTGCGTCCTTGAGCATGAACCCACTGGCTCCGATGGTCAGCGCCTCGTAGACATAGTCGTCGATGTCGAACGTGGTGAGCATCAGGATGCGGACGGGAGGATCGAGCGACGCGCGGAGTATCGCGCGTGCGGCGTCGAGTCCGTTCATCTGCGGCATACGGACGTCCATGAGAACGACGTCGGGGCGCAGTCGCTTCACCTCGGTGACTGCGGTGGCGCCGTTGTCCGCGTCTCCCACGACGCTGATGTCCGGTTGAGCGGCGAGCAAGGCACCGAAACCCTGCCGCACCATTGCCTGATCGTCTGCGATGAACACGGTGATGGCCACGGATGACACCCTATGTCCTGACGTAGTCGGTGGGCCGGATCAGAATGGGGCCCGATCAGAATGGGCCACGATCAGACTGGGCCACGATCAGACTGGGGCCGATCAGGCGGCGGGCCCGGTGACGGGAAGCGCGGATGCCCCGAGAGGAACCGTCTCCGCTTTTCCCGGAAGCCGAGCGATGACCTCGAATCCGCCGTCGGACCGAGGGCGGGCGTCGAGCCAACCGGACACTCCGACCGCGCGATCGCGCATCCCGGTGATGCCATGACCTCCCGTGCCGCTGCTTCCGTCGCTCGCGCCGGCGCCGTTCGAGTCGACGGCCCGATCGTTGATCACTTCGAGGTAGGTGACGTCCGGTGCGTAGTGGAGTCGTACTCGAACCTCGCTACCGGGAGCGTGCCGAGAGGCATTGGACAACGATTCCTGCACGATCCGATACAGCGCGAGTCCTGTGGTCGCCGACACCGCGTCGGCACCGCCGAGGATCTGCCAGCTGAGCCGAACCCCTGCGCGCTGGGTGTTCTCGAGCAGCGTCGTGATGTCTCCTGCCCCGGGCGCAGGCGCGTCGTCGGCCACCACTCCGTCACTGCGCAGAACCCCGAGCATTCCGCGGATCTCGTTCAGCGCCTCCCGTGCAGTTGCCCCGATCGATTCGAATTCCGCAGCCGCCGAGGGCGATACGTCGTCGACTCGGTACGGAGCGCTCTGCGCCTGCACCACCACCAACGACATATGGTGGGCAACCACGTCGTGAAGATCGCGTGCGATCTTGGCCTTCTCCTCGAGAATCGTTCTGCGCGCACGTTCGAGCTCGCTGACCTCCTCCTGCTTGGCCAGTTGCCGCCGCGACAGGACCAGCCAGCGAATCAGCAGGCCGAACACCACGATCGCGGTCAGTCCGACACCCCACCCTATTCCGTCGTTGCCCGGTGCGTATCCGAGAAACAGCAGGACGGTCGCAACCCAGGTGACCGCCACGACCGGTAGTGCGCACCGAAGACTGACGGAAAGTACGAGCGCGAGAAGCACGAGGAGGTGTGTCACCTGCCACGGAAAGTCGTACCCCGGCAAGCGATCGAACGCAACCGGGATCACTACGGCCGAGCCGGCCGAAACAGCCCATCCGAGAGCGGGATTCGCACGGACGAGCACGAAGGGAAACACGGCGAGAGCAGACACGATCGGCATGATCGGAACCGGCACGTCGTGAGTGACGTGCAACGTCGGCCACGCGATGGAGTACAGAATCGCGGTCACCGCGAGGATGGTGACGTCGACGCCGCGTCCTGGCGGAACCAGCCGTCGAAATCGTGTCGCCTTCTCGGTCCTACTGAATATGCCCACGAGAAGAACAGTAGGAACTCGCGAGCGAAAAGTCATCGTACCGAGGGGTGAGATCGACCTACCCCCGCGGTAGCACTTCGCGCAGCCGTCACGCACCACGACGGCACGTCGAAACGGCACTTCGGGGCGATTACCGATTCGGTGTTCGATTCCTAGCGTTCGTAGCCATGACAGCGAGAGCGAAGTACGTCGTCGGCACCGTGGTGGTCGGAACCATGCTGGGCATCGGAGTCGGCACGGCGATGCCGGTCGCCGACGCAGACATCTCGGCACCTCGCAGGACCGCGGCGACCGTCGCCATCGAGGCCCTGGTCGACGACGACGCAACGGCCGCCATCGGTGCGATACCGATCGGGTTCGAGAACGAGTACTACCGCCCCACGCTCGAGGACGGGAGGGCAGTGGCACCGGACGGGGACTGCTCGTCGCCCGTCCCACTACCCACAGACTTCGAATCCGCCTGCAAAGCACACGATCTGGGGTACGACCTGCTGCGGTTCGGCGCGGCGCACGGCGCGCCTGCATCCCCCGACGCCCGTACACGCCTCGACGCCGCGTTGAGCACGTCGATGGACGACGCCTGCGACGGCAGACTCGGAACCTGGTCCCGCGCGAGCTGTTTCGTGATGAGCGATATCGCAAGCACTGCAGTCGACTTCAACTCCTGGCGCCAGAACTACCGATCGCCGGCGCCGGAGCCCGCCCTGCCTTTCCTGATCACCGGTGGCGTCCTGACGACGGCCGCCGCCGCCGCGACGACCGTCGCCGGTGCCGTTCTGCGCCGTCTTAGCCCGGAGGTACTCGCATGACGTTCGTACTTACGCCCACGACAACGACCCCGCCGGCACCGACGAACCTGCATGCTGTTCCCGCGGTTCCTCGGGTGAGCACGTCGCTGCTTCTTGCACTGTCCGTCGCGGCATCCCTGTCGCCGTCGTTGCTGCCCCGAGCGTCTCTGGTCCAGGCGGTGGTGACCGGCTTGTTCGCCGCGGCAGCATTGGTCGTCTCCGCGGTAGCGCACCGGATCACGTCCCGGGTGCACCGGACCTGTCCGCGACCGCGAGCTCGCCGCGTAGCCCTCGGCCTGGCACTGCTCACCGTCGGTGCGGTCGGGATCGCCGACGCGCAGTGGCAGAACGGAGTGCGCGAGTCCTGGGGAGTCCCTCGTGTGGGTCCGATGTACTGGATCGAAGTCGTCTGCGGTTCGGTCTCGGTCTGTGCTCTTCTGGTCGTCATCGGAATCGGCTCGGCCCGCGGAGCGGGCAAACTCGGGGCGATGCGACTGCTGGCAACGACAGCCGTCGCGGCCGTTGCGGTATCGGTCTTCGGATTCGACTGGGCACGTGAGTCTTTCGCTCAGCGATATGCGCAGGCGGACCTCGTATCGAGCACAGTTCAGGAGCACGCGGTCGACCCCGTCGGTGGTGTCTCGGTCGGGGTGCAGGGTCAGCGGTTCCTCGCGGGAGGCGAGGGCAGCACGGCCGTGCGCACGTACGTCGGGCTGCGTGCCGCTCCGACGTACGGCGAACGCGCAGAATTGGCTGCGGACGAACTGGAGCGGTCCGGCGGTCTGGCCAAGGCGCACGTCGTGATCGCCGTGCCCACCGGATCGGGATGGGTCGACGAGAACGCGGTCCGGGGGTTCGACGAACGATTCGGTGGTGACGTCGCGACAGTCGCTCTGCAGTACTCGGACCAACCGAGCTGGGCGACGTTCCTGTTCGCGGAGGACGCTGCGATCGAATCCACCCGAGCCCTGCGTGTGGCCGTGGAAGCGAAGCTGGCTGCGCTCGACGAGGACCGCAGACCGAAGCTGCACATCTACGGCCAGAGCCTCGGCTCGGTGGCAGGGAGCGCTGCGCTGCAGCCGGATTCGTCGGCGGTCTGCAGCACACTGTGGGCCGGTCCCCCGGCGAACAAGGTGGATACCGGACAAGGCGTCGTTCTGGCGAACACATCCGATCCGGTGGTGTGGTGGTCGAGCGAGCTGATCTTCTCACCACCGGATCTGACGAAGGCACGAGTCGACGCACCGGTGCCACAGTGGATTCCGTTGGTCTCCTTTGCACAGACGTCGGTGGATCTGCTCTTCGCGCTCGATGCGCCTGCGGGCCACGGCCATCGGTACGGGGAGGATCAGGGAACAGGCCTTCTCGATTGTGGGTAGATCTACAGTCCCATTCGGGTCCCGAGCCAGTCCATTTCACGTTCCAGGGCCGGTGCCCACACATCCATGGAATGGCCGCCGGGAAGTTCGGAATACTGGACGGACAGCCCGTCCGCGGCCGCAGCGGCGAACAGTTCGCGAGTCTGAGGCTCGAACTCCGTGTCCTCGGAGCCGACGACGAACGCGCCGGAGGAGTTCGGAAACGTCTTCTCGCGCAGCAGAGTCAGCGGAGTCCACTGGTCGAAACGTCGAGTCGACTCGGCGCTACCGTCTCCGAACGCAGCGGTGATCGAGTCCTCGCGCGTGCCTCGGCGGGGTTCGTCCTCACCGGAGATGTCCAGAAACGTCGGGTAGATCCCCGGGGCGGTCAGAGCCGTTTGCACGGCGCAGGTGCCGCCGTAGGAGTAACCGCCGATTGCCCACGCGCTCGGATCCGTGTCCACCCGCATCGTGTGCCGGATCCATGCGGGCACGTCCACCGACAGATACGTGGAGACGTTGCCCAGATGCGAGTCCATGCACATCGGGTTGGGAGTGGGCTCGCCCCATTCGTCGACGGAGCCCATGGGGTCGGACTCGCCCAGCGCGTCGGCCACCACCACGACGGGCGCATGGCCGTCGTGGGACGCTGCGTAGGTATCCATCGTGTCGGCCAGGTGTCCGCCGTCGATCCAGTCGACGACATGACCCGGTTGGCCGGTCAGCAGGACGAGCACCGGCGGAGCCGCGTCGCCGGGAGTTCCGTAGAACGGAGGGGTGTAGATCGCAGCCGGACGTGCATGAAACCCGGAGGTCTCACCCGGAATCACCGCGCCCGTCACGGTGCCCCTGGGCGGATGCCCGAGTGCTGCCGCGAGCGTGGGCGTATGCCAGATCTGAGTGTTCAGCGCAGCGAGTACGCCGCAGACGAGTGCTGCGGACAGCGGGATCAGCATCACACGTCGCCGCAACAGAATCCACCCCAGCGTGCACACCAGCGCCAGGACCAGAGCAGGCAGGATCACGGTGTCGATTCGAAGGTGCACGACGCCCAGGGCGGCGTCGTGCACCGAACGAATCGTCACGTGAGTCAGCGCAGCGCGCCGCGCGCAGTCTCGTAGGCCGCGCCGATGCGGTACAGCCTGTCGTCGGCGAACGCCGGTGCCATGATCTGCAAACCGACGGGCAGTCCGTCCTCGGAGGCAAGACCCGACGGCACCGACATCGCACAGTGGCCGGCGAGGTTCGTCGGCAACGTGCAGAGGTCGTTGAGGTACATGGCAATCGGGTCGTCGACCTTGTCCCCCAGAGGGAACGCCGTCGTCGGAGTGGTCGGCGACACCAGCACGTCGACCTTCTCGTACGCGTTGTCGAAATCGCGAGCGATCAGAGTCCGCACCTTCAGCGCCTGACCGTAGTACTCGTCGTAGTACCCGGCGGACAGCGCGTAGGTGCCGATCATGATGCGGCGCTTCACTTCCGCGCCGAACCCTTCTGCGCGCGTGATCGCCATGACCTGCTCGGCACTGTGCTTACCGTCGTCGCCCGCACGAGCTCCGTAGCGCATGCCGTCGAACCGGGCGAGGTTGGAGGACACCTCCGAAGGGAGGATCAGGTAGTACGCCGCGAGCGCGTGAACGAAGTTGGGGCACGAGACCTCGACGACCTCCGCACCGAGCGACGTCAACGTCGCCACGGCGGCATCGAACGAGGAGATGACCCCGCTCTGATAGCTGTCGGAGTGCAGTTCCTTGACCACACCCACACGCACACCCTTCAGGTCGCCGCCCGCTCCTTCGCGTGCGGCGGCCACCACGGACGCCACCGAGGTGTCGACGGACGTCGAATCCCGGGGGTCGTGACCGGCGATGACCTCGTGCAGAAGCGCGGTGTCCAACACCGTGCGCCCGCAGGGCCCGCCCTGGTCGAGCGACGACGCACACGCGATCAGGCCGTACCTGGACACCGTGCCGTAGGTGGGCTTGGTGCCGACGGTGCCCGTCAACGCTGCAGGCTGGCGAATGGATCCACCGGTGTCGGTTCCGATCGCCAGCGGAGCCTGATGCGACGCCAGCGCGGCAGCACTGCCGCCGCCGGATCCACCGGGAATGCGTGTGGTGTCCCACGGGTTCTTGGTCGGACCGTAGGCGGAGTTCTCCGTGGACGAACCCATCGCGAACTCGTCCATGTTCGTCTTGCCGAGCAGCGGAATTCCCGCCGACCGAAGTTTCGAGGTGACCGCCGCGTCGTACGGGGAGATCCAGCCCTCGAGCATCTTCGACGCACACGTCGTCGGCATGTCCGTGGTGGTGAACACGTCCTTCAGCGCCAGCGGCACACCGGCAAGTGCCGACGCCGGGGCCTCTCCCGCACCGATGGCCTCGTCGACCTCCTTGGCGGCAACCAATGCGGCGGCGCCCGACACGTGCAGGAACGCGTGGATGTCCCCGTCGACCTTGTCGATGCGGTCCAGATGAGCCTGAGTGACCTCGACGGCCGATACCTCGCGCGCGTGAATCTTCGACGCCAGGTCGGACGCGTCGAGCGTGGTCAGGTCGGTCATTCGCTCTCTCCCAGAATCTGCGGCACTGCGAATCGATCTTCTTCGGCGTTGGGAGCCTCGGCCAGAGCCTGCTCGGGCGTCAGGCCTGGGACGATCACGTCCGGGCGCGTGACATTGGTGATCGCACTCGGATTGGCCGTCGGCGTCACATCGTCCGCAGCCACCTCGGCCACTGCCTTCACATGGTGAAGAATCGAATCCAGCTGGCCGGCGAACTCGTCCAACTCGGCTTCGCTGAGCGCAAGCCGAGACAGCCGGGCGAGGTGAGCCACCTCGTCGCGGGAGATATCAGGCACCGCGTAGACCCCTTTCACACATATGACGACGCACCGCGAAAAACACGCGGCCGCCGTCAACCTTATCGGGGCCCTCGTCGCTGCCTCCACTCCCGGTTGGCTGGGTCATTCCTGCAGGCTCCACTCCCGGTTGGCTGGGTCATTCCTGCAGGCTCCACTCCCGGCTAACTCGGTCCCACCCAGATGTCGCGAAGGTCACGGCCGGTGCGGCAGTTGCGCCCCGAGAGGCCGACAGTGCGAGGATGGCTCGCGGTGTTTCACCCACGAAGTTCTGTCATCTCTCGTAAGCGAAAGGGCGCGACATGTCCTACCTGCTCCGCGTTCAGCTCCCCGACCGACCGGGCAGCCTCGGCTCGCTCGCCGTCGCGCTGGGTTCTGTCGGTGCGGACATTCTGTCGCTCGACGTCATCGAACGCGGCGACGGTTACGCCGTCGACGACCTCGTCGTGGACGTACCGCCCGGCGCCCTGCCCGACACGCTGATCACCGCCGCCGAGAATCTGACCGACGTTCGGGTCGACTCCATCCGGCCGTACACCGGTGTGCTCGACACCCATCGTGAACTGGAGTTGATCGACCGGGTGGCCGCGGCGACCGACGACAGGCTGCAGGTGCTGGTCGATGGAGCACCGCGGGTACTGCGGGTCGGCTGGAGCGTCGTGGTAGCGACAGGTCCGCACGGGGCCTACCGCGTCGTGGGCAGCTCGGGTGCACCGGAGACACACGCAACAGACATGCCGTGGATGCCGTTGGCACACCCGGCTTCCCTCGACGGTGACGCCGAGTGGGTGCCGCAGGTATGGCGCGACATGGACACGAAGATCGCCGCGGCGCCGCTCGGCGCCTCCGGGACGGTCTTGATGCTCGGGCGCCCGGGAGGACCGGACTTCCGTCCCTCCGAGGTCGCGCGGCTCGGCTACCTCGCAGGTATCGTCGCCACCGTTCTCGGCTGAGCTACGCGTCCTCCCCCGCGTCGTCCGCGGCATCGTCAGCTTCCGCCTCGGCATCAGGATCCGGCTCCCGCACTGCATCGGGGCCTTCGGTGAGAAGTACGGTGAATCCGGCCTCGTCCAGCACCGGTACGCCGAGCTCGACGGCCTTGTCGTGCTTGCTGCCCGGCGACTCGCCGACGACGACGAATGCGGTCTTCTTCGAGACCGAACTCGCGGCTTTGCCTCCGCGCACCAGAATGGCTTCCTTCGCCTGATCACGGGAGTAGTTCTCCAGCGATCCGGTGACGACGATCGACATGCCCTCCAGGTTTCGGACGATGGACTCGTCGCGCTCGTCCTCCATCCGCACACCCGCCGCACGCCATTTCTCGACGATCGTGCGGTGCCACGGCACTCTGAACCACTCGGATACGGCCGTGGCGATGGTCCCGCCGACTCCGTCGACAGCAGCGAGTTCCTCGTGCGACGCGTTCTCGATGCGCTCGAGACTGCCGAACTCGCCGGCGAGCGCGCGGCCCGCGGACGGTCCGACGTGGCGGATGGACAGGCTCACCAGCACGCGCCACAGAGGGCGGTCCTTCGCCTTGTCCAGGTTGGCCAACAATCGTTTTCCGTTGGCGGACAACGCCCCGGCCTTGGTGCGGAAGATGCCGGTCTCGAGCAGGTCGTCCTCGGTCAGCGAGAAGATATCGCCCTCGTTCTCGATCACCCCGGCTTTCAGGAGGTCGGTCGCGGCCTCGTAGCCGAGCCCTTCGATGTCGAACCTGCCTCGTTCTGCAACGAAGAACATACGTTCACGGAGTTGCCCCGGGCAGAACTCGGAGTTGGGGCACCGAAGGTCGGCGTCTCCCTCCTTCGCCGGTGCAAGCGTGGTTCCGCACTCGGGACACTCGGTCGGCATGACGAACTCGGTCTCGTCGCCGGTGCGGGCGTCGACGACAGGCCCGAGAACCTCCGGAATGACCTCGCCTGCCTTTCGAATGGTCACGGTGTCCCCGATCAGGACACCCTTGCGTTTGACCTCGGAGCCGTTGTGCAGCGTTGCCAGGGAAACGGTGGAACCGGCCACCAACACGGGCTCCATGTAGGCGAACGGGGTGACGCGTCCGGTGCGGCCGACACTCACCCGGATGTCGAGAAGCTTGGTGGTCACTTCCTCCGGCGGGTACTTGTAGGCGATTGCCCAGCGCGGCGCGCGCGAGGTGGTCCCGAGCCGACGATGCAGACTCATCTCGTCGACCTTGACGACGAGGCCGTCGATCTCGTGCTCGACGTCGTGCCGGTGTGTGTCCCAGTAGGCCACCTTCTCCACGACGGCATCGATTCCCTCCACACGCGTCGTGTGGGACGACACCGGAAGCCCCCATGCCTTCAGCGCCTCGTAGGCATGCATCTGAGTGTCCGGAGCGAACCCCTCCATGCGGCCGAAGCCGTGGCAGATCATGCCGAGTCTGCGTTTGGACGTGACCGCCGGGTTCTTCTGACGCAGCGAACCTGCCGCCGAGTTACGTGGGTTCGCGAAGGGCGGTTTGCCTTCCTCCACGAGCGAGGCGTTGAGTGCCTGGAAATCCTCCAGCCGGAAGAACACCTCGCCGCGCACCTCGAGGAGGGTCGGAATCGGGTGATCTTCGCTGGCAGTCAGTGTCTCCGGAATGTCGGAGATGGTGCGGGCGTTCAGCGTCACGTCCTCGCCGGTTCTACCGTCACCGCGAGTGGCACCGCGGACGAGCTTTCCGTTCTCGTAGACCAAGTTCAGTGCCACGCCGTCGATCTTTACCTCGCACAGGTAGTGCAGGCCTGCGGAGCGATCACCCACTTCGGTCTCGACACGCTTGGCCCATGCCCGCAGTTCGTCGTGATCGAAGACGTTGTCCAGACTCAGCATTCGCTCGAGGTGGTCGACCGCGGTGAACTCCGTCGCGAACCCGCCACCGACCAACTGGGTCGGCGAATCCGCCACGCGCAATTCGGGATGGCGCTCCTCGAGCTCGGTCAGCTCACGCAGCAACGCGTCGAACTCACCGTCCGAAACGATCGGCGAATCCCGGACGTAGTAGCGAAACTGATGACCCCGTACGTCCTCGGCAAGCTGCTGCCACCGCTCCTTGTCCTCACTGGAGGCCGGAGTGCCCGTCGCCCGATCGTCGGCGTTCTCGGTCGCGGCAGTCGGTGCAGTCGATTCGTCCACACTCGAACATTAACGGACCCCACCGACACTCGAGACGCTGCTAGAGCGAGTCGGGTGCGTCCTGAAAGGCGTCCGCGACATTGCCCGCCAGTTCGAGCGCCTGCCTGGCCCACTCCGGCGTCGCCCCGGCCAACCCACACGCGGGAGTGACCGACACCTGAGTCGACAGAACGGACCGCGGAAATCCGAGCCGGTCGACGAGTGTCACCGCGGGTGCCGCGACCTCACGCCACGTCGGCACTTTCTCCGGCCGCACCGCAGGCACGAGGCCGAGCATGATCGTCTTGCCCGCCTGAAGAAACTCTCCGATGCCGTCGAGGTCACGTGCGCCGAGCTGCGCCACGTCGAGTGCAGCGGCCTCCGCGGCGCTTCGGCGCAGCAGGTCCAACGGCACGTCCGCACCGCAACAATGCACGGCGGTAGGCACTCCGACCCCGCGCAGCACGGAGTCGATCAGATCCAACGCCTCGGGCTCCGGTACGGCCCGCACCGGATCGAGTCTGGTCACCCCCGACAGCGAACCAGCAAGAACTGCAGGCAAACTCGGCTCGTCGAGTTGCACCACGACATCGACACCCAGCCGTGACCGAAGCTCGGCGCACTGCTGCCGCAAGCCCTCGGTCAACGAACCCGCGAAGTCGCGAACCGCGCCCCGGTCGGTCAACACTCGGTGCGCACTGCGCAGCTCGACCTGGGCCGCCATCGTGAACGGACCTGCAGCCTGCACCTTCAACACGTGATGGGTCGCGGCGAAGCCACCCGTCTCCCAGAGTTCTTCGAGAACGTCGAGATCCTCGTGCAACAGATCTTCGGCGCGGCGACCCGTCAGAGACTTGCGCTGCGACACGCGGTAACCCGACGTGCGCACGTCGAATTCGATGTCCACCATCAACGCGCCTGTCCTGCCGATGGTGTCCGCACCGAGTCCACGAGCCGGTAGCTCGACGATGTGCGGCAGTGCAGGCAGCTCACCGAGAACGATCGAGGACGCCTCTCGAACGTCGGTGCCGGGCCACGACCCGATGCCCGTCGCCAGCGCCCCGAAGACGCTGGCGCTCACTCGCTCTCGGAACGAGTGCCGGCAATGGTGGAACTGCCGATGACGATGTCGCCCTGGACGTCGCGGCGATACAACACAGCCGCTTGTCCCTTCGCCACTCCGGTCAGTGCACTGCGAAGCTGAATGTCCACTCCACCGTCGGCGGTTGCTTCCGCAACTGCTTCGGTGAGCCCACCGTGCGCGCGAACCTGCACGACACATTCGATCGGCCCCGTGGGTGCGACACCATCCGTCCAGATCGCACGGTCGCCGGTGATTCCCCACACGTCGAGGCGAGTAGCGGACCCGACGATGACGTTGCCGCTGTCCGGCTCGATAGCGGTGACGTACCGAGGCTTTCCATCCGCGGCAGGCCCGGACACGCCGAGCCCCTTGCGTTGACCGATCGTGAAGCCGTGCACACCCTCGTGGTCCGCCAGTTCCGCCCCCGTGTCCGCGTCGACGACCTTGCCGGGACGGATACCGATCTTCGCGCCGAGGAACGCACGCGTGTCACCCGACGGGATGAAGCAGATGTCGTGACTGTCCGGCTTGTCCGCCACCGCGAGTCCGCGTGCCGCGGCTTCCTCGCGGATCTCGGACTTGGGGGTGTCCCCGATGGGGAACATCGCCCGGGAAAGCTGATTGTGCGTCAGAACCGCCAACACGTAGGACTGGTCCTTGTCGGCGTCGACGGCACGGCGCAACACGCCGTCGTGCAGCTGGGCGTAGTGCCCCGTGGCCACGGCGTCGAATCCGAGGGCGAGCGCACGGTCGGCGAGCGCGGAGAACTTGATCTTCTCGTTGCACCGCAGGCACGGATTGGGCGTCTCGCCCGCAGCGTACGACTCGACGAAGTCGTCGATGACGTCTTCCTTGAATCGGTCGGCGAAGTCCCACACGTAGAACGGGATCCCCAGCACGTCCGCGGCTCGGCGCGCATCCCCGGCGTCTTCCTTGGAGCAGCAACCGCGGGAACCGGTGCGCAAGGTCCCGGGCTCGGTCGACAGTGCGAGATGGACGCCGACGACGTCATGGCCCTCGTCGACTGCGCGGGCAGCCGCCACTGCCGAATCCACTCCGCCGCTCATTGCAGCCAGTACACGCATCAGCGCTGTCCTCCCCGAGCTCCTACGCTCGCCAATCCCGCTGCGCGGGCTCGTTCGATTACTTGCGGCAACGCTGCCAGCAGTGCGTCCACGTCGTTGTCGGTCGATTCCGGTCCGAGCGAGAAACGCAGCGATCCACGGGCGATCGACGGATCCGCGCCCATCGCGATCAACACGTGACTGGCGCTGGCCACACCGGCGGTGCAGGCGGACCCCGTCGAACATTCTATGCCCGCCGCATCCAGCAGCATCAGCAGGGAATCTCCCTCGCAGCCGGGGAAGGTGAAGTGGGCGATACCCGGTAGCCGTCGATCGTCGATCGGGCCGTTGACGATCACCTCCGGATCGATCGCACGCACGCCCCTGACCATCTTCTCGCGCAACCGCTCCGCATTCGCATGACGGGTGTCGAGGTGGGCGACGGTGTCCTCGAGCGCCGCGGCCATCGCGACGACCGACGCGGTGTCGTGCGTACCGGATCGGACGTCACGCTCGTGGCCGCCTCCGTGCAACAGCGGGACACACGCCGTCGTGCGTCCCAGCAGCAGGGCACCGACGCCCTGAGGTCCGCCGAACTTGTGCGCAGCGACACTCATGGCGGACAGGCCGCTGGCGCCGAAATCGACGCGCAGGTGCGGGATGGCCTGAATCGCGTCGCTGTGCATCGGCACGTCGTACTCCCGAGCGATCGCGGACAGCTCGGCAATCGGCATGATCGTGCCGACTTCGTTGTTCGCCCACATGATGGTCACCAACGCAGTCCGATCCGCCCCGACGGCCAGCTCCGCACGGAGGGTGTCCGGGTGGACTCGGCCCCGAGAATCGACCTCGAGCCAGGTGACCTCTGCGCCCTCGTGGTCAGCGAGCCACTCGACTGCGTCGAGGACCGCATGATGCTCGACCGCGCTGGCGATGATTCTGGTCTTCGACGGATCCGCATCACGGCGAGCCGCGAAGATCCCCTTCACCGCAAGGTTGTCGCTCTCCGTTCCCCCTGAGGTGAAGATCACCTCGGACGGGCGCGCTCCGAGGTGTTCGGCGATCGACTCCCTCGACTCCTCGACCCTCCGGCGGGCGGCCCTGCCGGATCCGTGCAGCGAGGACGCATTCCCGACGGTGGCGAACACTGCCGTCATCGCTTCGATGGAGGCGCGGGACATGGGCGTCGTTGCAGCATGATCGAGGTACACGGGTGCACTCGCGCGGGGGGCAGCAGCCGAACTGCGGGCAGAAGGCATAACGCTTCAAGGATAGCCGGTGATCACCGGTGCCCCTCGCACCCGTGACAC